>JALSOO010000063.1 GCA_026986355.1 Campylobacteraceae bacterium
TAAAGACCATTTAAATCTTCCTCGAACTCTCTCTAACAAACTCTGTTAGGTCTCTGTGTTCTTGGACGCGTATTATAGACAAATTGGTTAAGGTTGTCAAGGGTTTTTTGAAATTCTTTTGAAATTTATATGATTTTTCTATTTTATATACATATATTAAAAAATAATTAACTATTATTATTAGTTTTTAACTATTTATAAGTCCTCTTGTCCCTCTATATAAGCATGTCCTGTTTCTGCTTTAACAATAATGGAAAATGTATCATCTACTCCATCATTATCAGAATCGGTTGACATCGTAAATGTCATATTACAATCAGAAGTCATTATATGGGAAAAATCTGCACTACTATAACTAGAAATTTGATGATGGGGTCTACCTAAATAGTCAAATGCGATATGTTGTACATTAGAACAGCCACCATATTTTTTTATATCTTTAACTCCAAACTTTTTTCCTAACAGAATAACTGGACTCTCATTTGGCTGTAAATTGTTACATGTATTTACAGTATAAAGATATTTACCGTCCATAGGATTAATAGCTGATTCAGATTTATTAATAGAGCCAAGTATATTAACATCAGAACCAACTCTATAATAATACTCATCTTTACCACTACACTTTCCATACTCAAATCTCCAATAAGCTCTTTGCCACCTAGCATCATTATCACTCCTATGCTTATTATCCCTCAAAGCCAATTGCTGAGTTAAACGTATATGTGACAAAATGGTCTCAGCAGCCTCTTGTCTTAAGTCTCTGTCCATACGCCCCATTGCCAAAGAGGCTAAGATACCTAAAACAACAATAACAAAAACAACTTCAATCATAGTAAATGCAGTTCTGTTTTTCAAAAGTAAAACCTTTATATAAATTAATTATTATAATAATATCATATTTTTAAGATTTTTTTAATGAATTTGCTTTTTTGTAATAGTCCCAAGCACTCTGCATATTTCCCTCTTCTATTGCTAGATAAGCCAACGAACGATAACTCTCTGCTAATACGCCATTTGCCTCTTTTGTCTCTATTTTTGTAACTTTTTTTGCTAATGATATTGATTCAAAAAGTTTTATCTCTGCATCAACACTCTTTTGCTTATTTGAGATATATAGCTTTGCCAATTGGTTTAAGACCTTTGATACATCTAAATTGTAATCCAAAGAGAGTTCTCTACTCTTGGCTTTATAGGCTATAATAGCTTTTTTATAGAGTTTTTCAGCCAAATCACTATGACCTCTCTTCTCCTCTAAATAGGCAAAACAGGTATCTAGTTCAATAAACTCTCGACTATCTCTTTTTAATATTTTTTTATAAATAGTCAAACTCTTATGATAATATTTTTCTGCTATTTTAAACTCTTCTCTCTCTATCTCTAAAAGAGCTAAAGCACGATAGGATAAGGCTCTATAATATAAACTTCTCTTTGGTAGTTTTCTAGTTATTGATAATCCTTTAGTGTATGCCTCATCAGCTAAAGATATTTTTTTTAAAGCTAAATAACTATTTCCTAAACTATTTATCGTTTTGTAATAAGCTAATTTAAACTTTTTAGGCTTTTTCTTTGATAATTTTTGATAAATCTCTAACGCCTCTTTTCGTATCTCAATAGATAGATAATAATCTTTTTTTCTATTTTCATAGAAATTTGCCAAATAGTTCAATGCCAAAGCTAATTTTTCATTATCTATAATCTTGCCCTTTGAACTCTTTTTAAGCTCCTCTATAACCATTTTATAGAGTTTTTCAGCACTTATCATGGCTTTGTTGGATAGTTCTGTTTCATTGCTATCACGATATAATGTTATAAGTTTATCTGTAACAGTAGCTTCTATCAATCCATATTTCACAAAATTCTCTTTTGCTAACTCAGTGGTAATTTTGGATAGTTTAGAATAAGAATTTTTAGAGCTATTAATATCTCCTAAATTTTCATACAGCTCTCCTTGACCTGCTAATGATTTTAAAATATCATCTTCATTTGATTTTGTCATATTTACATCTAAAGCTCGGTCAAATGCTTGTAGTGCCAATCTATTATTTTTATCTTTTATAAACTTATTAGCATAACCGTTTAGCTCTTTTACCGTAGCATTAAAATCCTTACTAAGATTACCATCTTTAGCAACAAAGCGTATTCCACCTTTTCCTTTAAAGCTTTCAACAAGATTTTTTGAACTATATTTTTCTTTCTCCTCTTCCGATACCATACTAGATATAACCGATGTGGTTATCTCCAACACTTTCATTGTCTTATCATCGACAGGTTTATTATCATCTTGGGAGAAACTATCTTTAAATGCTTTTAACTTATCCATATCAATCTCAATATCTTGAATTACAGGCTCTTTGGATATATGAGTTGTTTTCTTACTATCCTCTACAAATAGAGAAGGTAAAAATATCTCTCTATTAATGTATAAGTAATAAAGTAAAAGGGCAATAACCAAAATAAACAAAGATAGACCTAATAGAATCCATACCCTTTTATCTTTTCTCTTTTTTTTAACTCTAGTTATAAAGAGAAAGTCTACATCTTCATGAGAGTATTGTAAAATATCTATTGCTTTTTTTAATAAATCTCTATCTTCATGACGCAATATAACTACTGTTTTGTTTGTTCCAATTTTTGATTCAAAATCAAAACCGTAAAGTTCATGTTTTTCTAAAAGTTTCATCATATCCCATACATACTGATTTACTTGAACGCTAACACTATGGATATTTGCTCCATATTCAAGTCCTCCATGGTAATTTACATCTGTGGGAGTATAGTTGTTTTTTTTATTTGTCAATATTCGTATCCTTTATATTTTCTTAAGAAAAACATTTTATAAAAAACAACTTAATTTTTAGAGGATAATCAAGATATAATTTCTCTATGAAATACAATAATATAGATTTTAATAATAAAACGGTTTTAATTACAGGTGGAGCAGGATTTATAGGCTCTAATTTAGCACTCTATATTCAAGATAATTTCCCTAATGTAAATATAGTTATCTTTGATAGATTTAGAAGTGAAGAGACTTTTTCAAATGGAAATCTACAAAGTTTTGGACACTATAAAAATCTTATTGGATTTAGAGGAGATATTGTTTGTGGGAACTTAAGTAATAAAAGAGATTTAGAGGAGTTAAATAGATACACTTTTGACTATATATTTCATCAAGCATCTATATCTGATACACGAGTCTATGACCAAGAGATTATTATGCAGACTAATGTAAACTCATTTTACTACTTTTTAGAAAAAGCAAAAAAAGATAATGCTACTTTAGTATATGCCTCATCAGCTGCAACATATGGCTCTATGCCCTCTCCTCAAACAGTAGGAAGAGAGTCACCAGAAAACCCTTATGGGTTCTCTAAATATGCTATGGATAAAATAGCAAATAGATATATCCTAGAGAATCCAAATATAAAGATAGTAGGGCTTAGATATTTTAATGTATATGGAGCAAGAGAGTTTTTCAAAGATAAAACAGCTTCAACAGTTATTCAGTTTGGACATCAGATATTATCAGGAAAAGCACCTAAACTATTTGAGGGTAGTGATAAGATAGTAAGAGATTTTATCTATATCAAAGATGTTATACAAGCTAATATTAAAGCATGTGAAGCTAAATCATCAGGTGTATATAATGTAGGTACAGGAAAGCCTAGAAGTTTTCAAGATATTGCAGATATTTTACAAAAAGAGTTAAATACAGATTATGGAACAGAATATTTTCCTAACCCTTTTAAAGGGTATCAGATGCATACACAAGCAGATATATCTACCTCCCAAGAGATGTTAGGATATAACCCAGAGTGGGAGCTAGAAGATGGAATTAGAGACTATATTCCTGAGATTATACGAGTTTATAAAAATGAGTATAAATCTCAATAGCTATATCTTTGATACTCTTATCTTTAATTACTATAGATAAGTCTC
>JALSOO010000064.1 GCA_026986355.1 Campylobacteraceae bacterium
TTTACTATCTCCTCAAAAATCTCATCTTTGGATAGAACCCATCTGTCTATTAATATATTGGCTAAATGCTCTATTAACTCTTTTTCATCTCTCAATAACTCTAAACTCTCTCTATATAGCTCAATCGCTTTTGATTCCATCTCTTTATAGGCTACCTCTTTGAGTAAATCTATACTATCCAATTTTAATTTTGCTTGTGAGTATGCAGAGGTCTCGATAAAGAGATGATTTAAAATCTTTGTAATCTTCTCTATATCGTTAGCTGAACCTGTGGTAATATTCCCTTTTCCAAAAATAAGCTCTTCACTTGCTACACCACCATATAGAATCCTTACCTCTCTCTCCAACTCATAGATAGAGTGAAGAAGCATATCATCTGATTCACTAAGTACATAACCCAAAGCATTAGCTCGTGAGATACTTTCAGAAGATATTTTAATTACTCTCATATTCTCTTTGGTTTTGGCTATATCCTGCTCATTCTCTGCCATACTCTGTTTGAAATCTACCATAAAATGACCTATCTCGTGAATAGAGATAATATGACGCTCTTTATCTCTATTTTTGGTTGTTTTTCTATCTGTTTTTCCAATCATAACAACTTCAAAGGCTTTCATTAGCTCTTCTTCTGTTACCTTTTTCTCTTTGGCAATCGCCAATAGTGCCGACTCTTGAACAATCGTCTGAAGTGTTCTAGGGCTTGTCATAGAAAAAGCTTTAGCAAGTCGTTTTATATCTATATTCTCCTCTTTGCTCTCAACCTTTTCTAAAAAGTGTTTTAACAGTGCCTCTCTCTCCTCTTCATTGGGCAATCGAAAGTGAATCTTCTTCTTAAATCTAGCACTCATCGCCTCATCAAGTTGCATATTGCTCTCATCAAAATTTGAGGCAACAATAGTGATAATTCTCACACCAGATATAGTCTTGACCCCTTCTAAATGTGTCAAAAGTTCATTTGGTGTATCATCTGCCCACTTCTCTCGTGACTGTCCACGCTTCATCAATAGATTTTGAGCCTCATCAATAAAGACAATAGAGGTATTAAACTCATTATCCTCTGCCAACTCATTTGCCTTGGCATAGATACTCTTGATAACTTTTGCTCCTCCACCCACAAAGCCTGTCTCAATATTACCTGTGGTTACCAAGATAGGTACATTTAACTTCTTCGCAATCTGAACTGCCATTGTTGTTTTACCTGTTCCCTGCTGACCTGAAAACATAATATTAAAAATATCTTCAATCCCATATTTTGAATATAAAGCTACATTTTTGAGCATATCAACTAGATGTTGTACCTCATCTTTTATATCTTCATATCCGATGATATCGTCCATACTACCCTTTATCTCTTTGGGTTTATATACCTTAAACTTATCACTATTGAGCATCATTCCTGTACTTTGCAACATAAATAAAATAAGCCCAATAAGCAAAATATCAAGAATATGTTTACTTATAAACCCCATAATCACAAAATGTGGATAGTTCTCCTCTTTTTTAATCCATTGATAGTTGATATTGGCTTTTATCAACTCTTTTTCAATACTTCTAGTAATACTAAATATAGGTAGATTTTTAATCTCTTTGGTCAAATTACCCTCTATAAAGAGAATATCTACATTAAGCTCTTCATCAAATAAAAGATAGACTTTATCTGCCTTCAAAAGCTCCTCTACGGCTGAACAATTAGAATCAAAATAGTTTAACTCTTCAATATTTTTAGAGATTTTCTCAATCTCACTCTCTCCACTATTATAACTCTTGATAGCCATTGAGAGATAGATACTTAAATCAATACTTATAACAATAAGAAAAACCATTAAAATCTTCTGTTTTAGAGGAGTAGGCTTTAGAGACTCCTCTTCTAACTTTTTAGCTATTTTTTGGTAAAACTCTGATTTTTTAATCTTTTTAGATGTTTTTTTGAGGAGTATTATAAGTTTTCTAAGCCAACGAGGCATTAATTTCCTTTGATAGTTTTAAACTAATTATAAAATTCTAGCGTAAAACCAACTCTTTCAAGTGGTGGATATAAGCTACATTTGCAAAGTGCATATTAGTATAGAATTATTATAGCATAAAATTTACGTAGAGAGGGGAACAAAAATTTACTATTTGTTCCTAGTGAATAAGCGATAACCAAGCTAAATATCAAACTAAAAAAGCGTATAATCTCTTTTTATTTTAGGTAGCATACTTTTATCAAGTGCATATACAAAGGCATAGTTAAAGTAGGCATTTTTTAAAATATCTCGTGCTTCATCTACATCTTTATACCAGTTTGGTCGGTCTACTCCATCTACTTTGGTTTTTGGTGGGGTTAATACAATGGTTTTGACCCATGCACCGTTGTATCGGACATACTCTCTTGCTTTATATACATCTTGTAGATTGTCAGTAAAAATGGCTACTTTATCACTCTTACTAGGCTTCATAACATTTAAAAAACCATCAATAAATACAGGTACAAAGTGTTTGGTATATTTGACTCGATGCAAATCATAAGGGAAGTGGTGTAAATCACAAAACTCAACTACACGTTGTAAAATATCGACATGGAAAGGGGTTATATCTTTCTCTTGATAGATGTATGAGTTAATTTTAAAGGTCACTTTAAAGAGGGTATCGGTAATAATCTCACAACTTGCCTCTTTGTTCAAGATAGATACATCTGGTTTAATCATCTTCATCAATATCTCGTCTGTACCGATAAACATCTTGGAATCAGAATTTAAAATCTTCTCAAACATCTTACGCCAATTATTAGGTAGAATATCAAGATTTGATTTTTTAGTAACAATCATCTTCATAAAAGAGAGTTCATGTTCACTAAATAGATAAAAATTTGCCTCTCGTGATATAAGAACATAACGGATAAGCTTAAAAGCTGATTTTTGAATATCATCAACTCTAATCCATGCAACCTCATCATCAATCACTTTAATATCTTTATCTGAAAATATAATAGCATACGCACCATTATCTATCGCTGTTTTAATCTCTTCTCTATCATTGGAGATAAATAAATCCCCTTGTTCCACCTTGGAGGGGTATACTGTTACAGAGTCTATAGCTGTAATAGTAGGTTTTGTAACCATTGTACCTGCAGTGAGGTTTAATAAATCTTCTATTTTCATTCTATTCCTATTAAGCTATTGGTGTGCCATCTATTTTTGGTTTCTCGGGACGAATCAGACATAAACCATCTACATCTTTGGCAGCTAAAAGCATACCTTCAGATTTCATTCCCATTAACTTTGCTGGTTTGAGATTGGCAACAACACAGACTTGTGTACCTACAAGCTCTTGGGCAGAGTACCACTCTTTGATTCCTGCTACTACTTGTCTATTATTCTCTTCGCCTATATCTACTTGAAGCAGTAGAAGTTTTTTACTCTTTTTGACCTCTTCGGCTTTAACTACTGTTCCTATCTTTAGAGAGGTTTGAAAAAATTGGTCTATACCTATAAGTGTAACTCCCTCTGTTGTAGTTGTAACTTTTTTCTTGCTCTCTTTTGCCTTTTTCTCTTCTGCTTCTTTCTCTTTTTTTAGAGTTTCTAAACGCTCATCTACCAAGAGTTCCTCTTCTATTCTAGGAAATAGTGGCTCTCTCTTCTCTATGGTAAAGGAGGATAGTTGTTCGCCATTACGGATATATCTAGTAAAGTTTTCAGGTGTTATCTCAAACCCTAAAGCCTCTGCAATCGTTGAGGTAGTTTTAGGCATAACAGCATGAAGCATAAGAGAGACTTTTGCTAAAATGGTAGCAATTAAACCATTTAGAGCCATTGTCTCATCGGTTTTTCCCTCTTTTATCATTGTCCAAGGTTGATATTTGTCGATTGCTCTATTGGCTACGGTTAATGGTCTCCAAAGCTCTTCCAAAAATCTATGAAGTTGAAGCTCAAAGATAAATGGTTCTAGTTTATCTAGTGAATCTTGAACCTCATCAAGCTCATCTTGATAGTATGTTGAGACTAAATCGGACTCTACTCTACCCTCAAAATATTTGCCACTCATTCCTATCAGACGATTGAGTAGGTTTCCAAGGTCATTACCCAAATCAGAGTTTATTCTATCCATCAATGCTCGTTGTGAGAAGTCTCCATCTCCACCAAATGGTACTTCTCTAAGCATAAAGTAACGGAAACTCTCTAAACCATACGCATCTGCTACCTCTTTTGGGTTGACTACATTTCCTTTGGATTTAGACATCTTTTCGCCATTTCTAGTCCACCAACCGTGAGCACCTATATGTTTTGGTAGAGGTAAATCCAAGCTCATTAAAAAAGCAGGCCAATAGATAGCATGAAAACGTAAAATATCTTTGCCTATTAGATGGACTCGTGCTGGCCAATAGTCCATATCTTTGTCATCTGTACCATAACCCAAGGCTGTAACGTAGTTCATAAGTGCATCAAGCCAAACATACATAACATGTTTGGGTTCATTAAACTCTGATGGAAGTTTAACACCCCAATCAAATGAGGTTCTAGTAATAGAGAGGTCAGTTAACCCACCCTCGACAAAACGAATAACCTCATTTCGTTTGCTCTTTGGTAAGATACAGTTTGGATTATCTCTATACCATTCTAATAATTTATCTTCATAATCAGAGAGTCTAAAGAAGTAACTCTCCTCCTCTACTACTGATGTACTCTTCCCACAATCTGGACAAAATTCTCCATCAACTAATTGGAGTTCAGGGAAAAATGTCTCACAAGAGATACAGTAGTGACCTTGATATGTATCTTTGTAAATATCTCCATTTTTATACATAGTAGAGAAGGCTTTTTGAACCCCTTTTTTATGCTCTGCATCGGTAGTTCGGATAAATTTGTCATAAGATATATCAAAATTATCCCAAAGGTCTCTAAACTTTTTAGATATTTCATCTGCATACTCTTGTGGTTCTCTGCCTCTACTCTTTGCTGACTCTTCAATCTTTTGACCATGTTCATCAGTACCTGTCAAGAAATAGGTATCTTCGCCAATAAGACGAGCATAACGAGCCAATGTATCGGCGATAATAGTGGTGTAAGCGTGACCTATATGTGCAATATCGTTGACATAGTAGATAGGTGTAGTTATATATGATTTATTACAAGACATTTAGAAGTTTCCTTAAACAGATGAGTTTAGATTATTTTTTGGTTATTTTAACTAAATTTTGCTTTTAATGTAGTTTATTGCGAACATCATAGAGTTCCCAATAGCTATTAATCGCTTCATCTAGCTCTTTATCACTCAATGTTGTCCTCTCTTTTACTGAAAAGTTCTCAATCCACTCATCAGGCATAACCGAAGTCTCCTCTAAAGGCTCTTTTAGAAATGCTTTGAGAGAAGCCTTGAATGTCTGCTCTCCTGAAAAGGTTTTGAGATACAACATATAAATCTTCTGCAAGGAGTATGGGAGATGCTCATGACAAGGGATACAATTGGTGTTATATACACTATTGTTATCCTTTGCACCTAAACTTAATGTCAAGAATATAAGTAATAATATTTTATTTTTCATCTACTGTTCCTTTTAAAAAATCAACACGGATAGCTGTACCTTCTCGTAGTACAGATGAGACCGATATTTTTAAAGAGTACTCATCTATAATACTTTTAACAATATTTAGACCAATCCCAAAACCACCCTCTGAGGTATTGAATCGTGTATAACGCTCAAAAATCTCATTTACCTTTTCAGACTCTATACCTATACCTGAATCCTTGACTATAAAGTAGTCTTTTCGTAGAGTAATCTCTATCGCACCATTACGTTTATTGTATTTTATAGCATTTGAGATTAAGTTATCAATAACCCTTGTAATCTTAACACTATCTATGAAGATAGTAGAATAGTTTAAATCTAACTCAAACGTAACCTTTTTTGAACTTGCCAAAATAGCAAAATACTCTACTCTATCTTCAAAAAGAGTCTTTAAATCAACCCATTCATTTTTTGATTCTCTATTATGATTGAGTGTCAAGTAGGTCAAATCATGATATAGATGTGATACTGTTTTGGCTGCGACATTGATACGTGCTATCTTTTTCTTATTTCTATCAGACATAATATCCAAATTCATCATCTCAACATTAGCCAAAATAGCCGAAATAGGAGTATTTAACTCATGAGTTGTATCTTTGATAAAATCATCTAAAAGCCTAATAGAGTTTTTCATAGGGTCTAAAAAAATCTTGACAAAAAAGAGACCAAAAATAGCAAAAATAATCAAAAAAATTGTACCAAGTGTCAATATATCTATTATCACGCTCTTGTACCAGTTGGTATCTTCATCTATCTCTATAAATAGATATTTAGCTCCAAGATAGTAATCATCTAGATAGGTCATCAGACGGATTATCCCATTTTTCCTATAAAATCTCTTGGTAAAATCAATATCTTTATCATCTAATGTAGAGAATATTTTTAATCGCTCTATATCATATATAGCAGAACGAAAATCTTGACTTCTAGGATAAGTACTATTTTTAGGGAACTCTTGGTGTAGTTCTCTTAATTTTTGTATCTGCTCATGAGCATAATTGGATAGTATGGTTTGTTGAGTAGAACGCATCAACTTCTCTTTGCTTTGGAAGTAAAATATTCCCCAAAGAGATAATATTATTACTACCAAAATAAAATAGAGTATCAAGAATCTTCTTAATGAACTCTTTTCACTACTTCGAAGTAAATTTGTATCCCTGCTTTTTGATACTGACAATTCTATCCTTACCTATAATTTTACGAATATTTTTGATATATGTTCGTAGTGCTGTATCGCTTGGGTCTTCATCATAATCCCATAACTCTTTATATATTCTATGGTGAGAGAGTACCTCATCAGGGTGTTTCATAAAGAGCTTAAATAGAGCTGACTCTTTATTACCCAATGTCTCTGCTACACCATTGACTATAAGTTCATTTGATTTGGTATTGTACTCTATCTCATCTCCTAGAGATATAAGGTCAGAAGATTCATGAAAAAACCCTCTTCGTAATAGCGTCTCGACACGAATCAAAAGCTCTTTTAGTACAAAGGGTTTACGGATATAGTCATCACACCCACTTTTGAACCCTTTTTCTAAATCATCTACACCATCAAGTGATGTAATAAAGATAGCAGGAGCAACCACTTCATTGTCTCGTGCATCTTGGAGTAGTGTAAAGCCATCAATACCAGGTGTATTAACATCTAAAAGCAACAAATCAAATTTACTCTCATAGAGTCTATCTTGTGCTTCATAGCCATCATAGGCAGAAGATACGATATATCCCTCATCTTCTAAAAACTCTGTAATAGTCTCATTTAGGTTAGCATCATCTTCTAATAGAAGTATTTTCCCTTTTTTCATTATTCTTTCCCTAGATAAACTGTTTTGTCCAATTAACCAAACGACCTGCACTCATAGCACCAGAGATACGTTCAACCTCTTTTGTACCTTTGAAGACAATCATAGTAGGAATACTCTCTATACCATACATCGCTCCCAAAGCTTGATGTTCTTGAGTATTTACCTTTAAAAACTGTACCTTTAGAGACATGATTTTAGATGCCTCTTCATAAGCAGGTGACATCTGAACACAAGGACCACACCAAGGAGCCCAAAAATCAACAATCACAGGTATATCACTGTTTACCAAAACATGCAATAAATCCTCTTTGTCTACACTTAAAGGTTTTTGATTTAACATACTCTCTTTACAATGACCACAATTTGCTTTTGCATAGCTCTCTTTTTGGGGTATCATATTTACTTTTCCACAATGTGGGCATACAACTTTAACTTTCATATATTTTTCCTTTCACCTATTAATTTTCCTGTATGAGTGTATTATATCCCTTTTAGTTTAACAGTTTATTACTAATTTAAAATAATTTAACATTTTTAT
>JALSOO010000065.1 GCA_026986355.1 Campylobacteraceae bacterium
TAACATAAAAAAATATATTTAAATCTTTTATTGTATAATATTACTATCAGAGGAGTAGATATGGCTAAAGTTCTTAATATTGTCAATGGAGATGTTACTGTTGAGATTATAAGAAGTGCCTATATCAATGGAGATTTTTTAGCATGGGGTGATTTCTTACATGAGGGATATGTACCATTTACCTCATCATTAGAAGAGCTATCTAATATTCGTGCAAGATATATCTCTAAACAGGGTTTTGATTCCTTTGAAAATATAAGAAAAAAATTTCAAGAACGAGATAATAGACTTAAAAAGTATCATCACTATCAAAAAATTATTTTGTGGTTTGAACCTGACCTCTATGACCAACTACAACTTATTCAAATTTTATCATGGTTTGCCAATCAAAACATTGAAAATATTAACCTAACTCTTATATCTGTCAACCACTATTTAAAAGAGTCTTCTCCTAGAGGTATTAGAATGCTTTTAGGCGATGAAGAGAGTGTAACTAGAGAACATTTAGAAGTTGCACAAAAAGCATGGTTGGCATTTATACAACCAACTCCTATGGATTGGTTTAAACTATTAGATGAAGATTTAAGCTATTTACCATTTTTAAAAGATGCAATTATCCGAATGTTAGAAGAGTTTCCAAATAGAAGAGATGGACTCTCTCGTTCTCAATATCAAGCTCTTTATATTATCTCAAAAGGTATCAATAATCCAAAATATATTTTTGATAAATCTCAGACATTAGAGAAAAAAAGATTTATGGGAGAGATTATTTTTTGGAAAATTTTAGACGAATTTATAGAAAATAGAGTTATATCTTCACAAAAAAATGGTCAAATATTGACCATTACACCATTGGGTAGAGATATACTCAATCAAAATATAAACTATCTCCATATAAAACCTATAAATAAGTGGATTGGAGGAACAAAACTAAAAAATAGTAATCTATGGTGTTGGGATAGTAAAAATAGAACAATAAAAAGATACTACTACTCCAAAGTTCTCTCTTCTCTACTACCATTTAGATGATAATCAATTTTTAGATATAATTTCAATAATTATTTAATTAGGTATAAAAAATGGAATTTAAAGATACACTACTACTACCAAAGACTAAGTTTCCTATGCGTGGAAATCTACCAAACAATGAACCAAAACGTTATCAAAAATGGTATGACAACAATATGTATGAGCAGATGAAAACAAAACGTGAGGGGGCTGAAATGTTCACCCTTCATGATGGTCCTCCTTATGCTAATGGAGATATTCATATAGGTCATGCTCTCAATAAAACTCTAAAAGATATTATCTTAAAATATAACTATTTCCAAGGTAAAGCCGTACGGTTTACTCCTGGTTGGGATTGTCATGGGCTTCCTATCGAACAGAAAGTAGAAGATAAAATGGGAACAGCCAAAAAAGAGACTCTCTCAACATCTAAATTCCGTGAGATTTGTAGATTGACAGCACAAAAAGCTGTTGAGGGTCAAAAAAAGGGATTTAAAAAGTTAGGAATTATGGCTGATTGGGAAAATCCTTATATCACAATGGATTTTAAATTTGAAGCAAATATCTATAGAACACTTTGTGAAGTAGCAAAAAAGGGGCTACTTGTTGAACGTCATAAACCTATCTTTTGGTCTTGGGCTGCTAGAACAGCTCTAGCTGATGCAGAGGTAGAGTATGAGGATAAAGAGGACTACTCAATCTATGTAAACTTTGAATTATCAGATTTGGCAAAAGAGAAGCTTGGCATAGAGGGAAAAGCAGGAGTTGTTATCTGGACGACTACACCATGGACTCTTCCTGCAAATACAGGTATATCTCTAAATCCTGATGAGATGTATATCTTGGGAGAGCATGGACATATAGTAGCAGAGGCTCGTTATGATGCGATGATAGCAGAGGGTGTGGTAGCAGGTCATTCCAATAGAAAAATATCAGCAAAAGAGCTTGATGGGTTATTGGCTATCAATCCTCTAAATGGTCGAACTTCCAAAATTGTTCTAGGAGAACATGTCTTGATGGACGGTGGTACAGGTTGTGTACATACAGCACCAGGTCATGGAGAAGATGACTATAGAGTAGGACTCAAAAATGGGCTTGATGTTCTTATGCCAGTTGATGAAAAAGGTTGTTACGATGAGTCTATCAAAGGTCTAAATCTACTACCAAATGCAGATGAGTTTGTAGGTGTTCATATCTTTAAAGCCAATGAGAAGATTTTAGAACTTCTTGGAGATTCTCTATTAAAAGTAAGTAAGTTTACCCACTCATATCCACACTGTTGGAGAACCAAAAAACCACTTATCTATAGAGCTACTAATCAGTGGTTTATATCGGTTGATGATAAACCTATCGGTTCAGAAGATACGCTAAGAGAAGCGTCATTAAAGGCTATTGATAGTGTAGATTTCTATCCAAAAAGTTCAGAAAATAGATTGAGACCAATGATAGAGGGGCGACCAGATTGGTGTATCTCTCGTCAAAGAAGTTGGGGTGTGCCTATTGCATTCTTTAGAGTCAAAGCTACTAAAAAAGTTATCTTTGATGAGAAAGTTCTCGATTTTATTGCCAATATCTTTGAAGAGAAGGGTACTGATGTATGGTACGATATGGAGATTAGTGAGCTTCTACACCCTGATTGTCAATATAGTGCAGATGAGCTTGAAAAAGTATCTGATATTTTAGATGTATGGTTTGATAGTGGGTCTACATGGAACGCTGTACTAGAGAGTGGAAACTATGATGCAGGAGAGTATCCATCATCATTATACCTAGAGGGTTCAGACCAACATAGAGGGTGGTTTCAAACATCTCTACTATTAAGTTCGGCTATTCATCAGAAATCGCCATATAAAACATTAATTACTCATGGATTTACAGTTGATGCTAAAGGCGAAAAGATGAGTAAATCAAAAGGGAATGTAATCGCACCTGACAAGGTAATCAAACAGTATGGTTCAGAGATTTTACGTCTTTGGGTTGCACTAAGTGACTATCAACATGACCTTAAGATTTCAGATGCTATTTTAAAACAGACTGCAGAACAGTATAGAAAACTAAGAAATACATTTAGATTCTTGATGGCAAATGTAGATGGACTAGAGAGAGTCGTAGAGCCAAATGAGTATAATGAGATAGATAGATGGATTTTAGCTAAAGCCAAAGAGATTTTTGATGATGTCAATCACTCCTTTGGGGAGTATGACTTTTTGCGAGGATTCTCAATACTCAATAACTTTGTAACCAATGAGCTAAGTGGTATCTATATGGATATTACCAAAGATAGACTCTATTGTGATGCCAAAGATTCGATAACACGTCAATCGACTCAATCAGCAATGGTACTTATCTCAAAAGCGATGATGGCTCTTGTAGCTCCTGTACTTACCTATACAATTGATGAGGTATTAGATTATGCTCCTGCTATTGTAAAAGGAGATATGAAATCAGTATTTGATTTGGTCTATCAAGAACTTCCTAATATGGAAGATACCTTTGATGATAAAATCTTGATTGAAGCTAGAGCAAAATTCTCTGAATCTATTGATAGACTTAAAAAAGAGAAGCTTATAAAATCAACACTAGAGCTTGAGATTATAGGAGATAGTTCAATCTTTAATCTTAAAGAGTCTAAAAACTTAGAAGATTGGTTTATAGTATCTGCTCTAAGAGATTCATCTGATACTCCAAAAGTGGGAGAGTTTGAAGTGTACGGAACAGACTTTAGCGTACATAAAGCTCAAAAAGAGAAATGCCCAAGATGTTGGAGATACACATCTCACTCTGAAGAGGAAGCGTGTGAACGCTGTGAGCAAGTCGTAAAAACACTAAAGGCTTAGAGATGTTTGATTTATCTCAACCTATACCCAATGAAGTTGTCATTGGGTCTATTATCTTTATCTTTGGACTTGTTGGAGTTGGGCTTTTGGTGATTAGATACTACAAAAAGAAATTATTCTAATATATCATGAAGTCTATTGGCATCACTCATCCATTGATTTAGATTCTCCCACTCCTCTTGCTCTATAAGCTTTTGACAAATAGATATCTCATCTTTGAATGCTTGTAGAGAGTCTAAAAGATTACTTCTATTTTGTCTAAAAATATCCTCCCACATCTTAGGAGAACTCTTGGCTATACGACTCATACTTCTAAATCCACCACCTGCAAGAGCAATAATACTCTCAGGCTTCTCCTGTTTCATTACAGAGTTTGCAATAGCATAACTAACAGCATGAGGCATATGAGAGATAAAAGCTACATCTCTATCATGCTCTTTTGCCTCCATAAATGTAACCTTTGCATTTATATCTGCAAAAATATCCAAAGCAACCCTCTTTTGTAGCTCTCCACTCTTCTCTTGATTACAGACAACCATTATTTGATTATCATAAAGACCCTCTATCGCAGCCGTTGGCCCAAACTTTTCTGTCCCTGTCATAGGGTGTGCTGTGACAAAATTTTGACGTATCTGTTGGGGGATAGAGCTATCTATCTTCTCTTTGCTTGAACCAAAATCAATAATAGTAGAATCTTTATGAATATCTTGTAGATTTTGAGTCGTTTTAATAATTGCATCAACAGGTATAGTCAAAACTATAACATCACACAATTTAATCTGCTCAAAATCATCAGCAATAGTATCTACTAAGTTTAATTCAAGTGCCTCTTTTTGATGCTTTTTATTATGGTCATATCCAATTATATTATATTTTTTAGGAGTTTTTTTAAGAGCCAATCCAAGAGAACCACCCATTAGTCCAAGACCAATAATTCCAATATTCATACTATAACCCTTATTTACTTTTTCAAATTATAGCACTTTCTTAGTGAAAAGAAGATACACTAATGCTACTGATTAGAAATTCTCTAAGGAACAATTAACTATATGAATAGACTATTTACTTTATCTATTGGACTTAGCTCCATACTCCTTGCTCAAAATATAACATCTATAGAATATCGTGGACTACTCCATCTCTCTAATGATATGGCAACAGAAATATCAGGTATACATGTAGGTGATACTTTTGATATTAATAAGATTGATGAATCCATCAAAAAATTCTACTCTCAAGGCTACTTCTCTGATATTATCGTATCGACTACTAAAAATGGTGGTTTGGTTTATAAGTTCAAAGAGAAATCTGTTATCTCAAAGTTACAGATGGAAGGATACAGTTCAGAAGAGGAACAAGAGGCACTATTTACCTCTATCGGTCTGCGTAAAGGAGATTTATATGATGCTGTAAAAGTACAACAGGCAAAAAAAAGATTAATAAAAAAGATTGAAGCAGAGGGTTACTACGATACTGTGGTTGAAGTAAATGTAGAACCAAAAGAGGAGAGTATAGCATTAGTTTTTGAGGTCAATAAAGGAGAGAAAATCTATATAAAACATATTGACTTTGCAGGTGCAAATAGAGTCGATAGTGATGATATAGAGTCAGCCTTAGCTAACCAAGAAGAGGACTTTATGGGTTGGTTGCCTGGATTAAGTAATGGTGTAGCTCACATTGAACAGTTACCTTATGATGGATTTAGAGCCAAAGATGTCTATATGCAAAAGGGATATTTAGATGCAACCGTATCTGAACCATTAATGAGTGTGGATAGTGGTTCATATCAAGCAGATATAAACTATAAGATTTCAGAGGGAGAACCCTATACTATCAATAGTATTAATATTAGTGGGTCAGTTGATGGGTTAGATTTGAATGAGGTCAAAAGTAATTTTATAGCTTTAGAGGGAAAAAGATTTAATATCAATAAACTTCGCAAAGATGTAGAGTATCTAAGAGAGAGAGTTGGGGATTTGGGGTATGCCAATGTACGTGTCAATCCAGATTTTAGAAAAAACTCCAATAATCATACGGTAGATATTCAGTATGATATTATTCCAGGAAAAGTTGTAACTATAAATGATGTTATTATCTCTGGTAACCATACGACCAAAGATAGAGTAATACGAAGAGACATCTATCTAGCCCCTGGGGATAGATTTTCACTTACGGATTTAAAAGATTCAAAAAAGGCATTGGGAAGAAGAGGTTATTTTGAAAATGTCTCCATAGAACAGCAGAAGATAGATGATACACACTCTAATCTATTGGTAAAAGTCAAAGAGACAGCAACAGGAAGTATCCAAGCAGGTGGTGGATATGGCTCTTTCCAAGGAGCAATGGTATCTGCATCTGTATCGGATAGAAATATCTTTGGTTCAGGTATCAACTCTGCTATCTCTTTTGATATTTCAAAAATATCAACAAACTACTCTCTATCCTTTAACAATCCTAGAGTATGGGATAGCGATTATAGCTTGGGTATGAATCTATATAGAAGTGACTATCAATATGTAACCTATGACCAAAAGAGTGTTGGGGCAGGTGCAAATATTGGTAAACAGTTAACACGTAATCTATACGGTTCACTAAACTACTCATATAGTAAAAATAAAACAATTGTTGATGATAATGCTACCTTTCAAACCTACTCTCTATTTGGTCAAGAGGATTTAAACTATGCTAAAAGTACCTTCTCAGTAGGATTGAATTATGACTCTACAGATGATTTCTTTGTTCCACGAGAGGGGATTATATTAGGTGGCTCTTTAGGATATACAGGAGTTGGTGGAGATGAGAAGTTTTTAGATGCAGGGTTTAAATTTGGTGCATATTATGGATTGGAAGATATAATTGATTATGATTTGATTCTACGATATAAGTTGCGTATCAATCTACTAAAAGACCAAGGTCAAATCTCACTCCCTGAAAAGCTATTTATAGGTGGTATCGGTTCTGTAAGAGGATTTGAACCCTACTCTATCTCTCCACATGTAGATTCAGTAAATGATAAAGGACAACTATCACGTAAATATCTAGGTGGTACTAAAAA
>JALSOO010000066.1 GCA_026986355.1 Campylobacteraceae bacterium
ATGAAGAAAACTAAAAGCGTGAGATGTTGTTTCATGTCATACTCCTTTTGACTGAATTTATAAAAGTATATCTTTTTTTCAGTTAAGTTGGTGAAAGTATGACATAGATTTATTAGTTAAATATTAGTTTTGTGACCTTCTATCTGTTCTATCTCTTTAGCAATAAACTCAGAATGTTTCAAAAAGAGATAAGCACCTACACCTCTTAAATGAGGTGTTTTGATAATTCTATTTTACTTCGTACTGTTTACGACCCATTTGATATAGGTCATTTCCTTGGGTATCATTTACCACAGTTACAGGAAAATCTTCAACTGTTATCTTTCTAACAGCCTCTGGACCTAACTCTGGGTAGGCGATAACTTCGGCTGATTTAATCTGTTTACCAAGTAATGCTCCAGCACCACCTGTTGCTCCAAAGTAGATTCCATCATACTTAACACAAGCATCTTTTACCTCTTGGCTTCGTCCACCTTTTCCTATCATACCTTTTGAACCATTTTTGAGCATAGTAGGAGAGAATGAATCCATTCTGTATGAGGTAGTAGGTCCTGCACTTCCGATAGGATTACCAGGTTTTGGAGGAGTTGGTCCTACAAAGTAGATAACTGAACCCTCTAAATCAAAAGGTAGCTCTTTGCCCTCTTCTATAAGTTTAACTAGTCTACTGTGTGCTGCATCTCTAGCTGTATATATTGTTCCATTTAATAAAACAGTATCTCCTGCTACCAATTTTTTGGTATCTTCTGATGTGAGTGGTGTTGTTAATGAATATGTTGCCATCTATCTGCTCCTTATATAGTTATATGTGTATGTCTTGAAGAGTGACATTGAACGTTAACTGAAACAGGTAGAGAGGCGATATGACAAGGGTTTGCTTCTATATGGACAGCTAGAGCTGTTTTTGTTCCACCCATTCCCATTGCACCAATTCCAAGATTATTAATTTCGGTCAATATTCTCTCTTCTAGCTCTGCCATCTCTGGGTCAGGATTTGTGGTCTCTAGGTCTCTAAATAGAGCATGTTTTGAAGAGATACACGCTTTTTCAAATGTCCCACCGATTCCTACACCTACAGTTATAGGAGGACAAGGATTACCACCTGCATCAGATATAACCTCTTTGACATACTCTACAATTCCATCTTTTCCTGCTGCTGGTGGGAAGACTCTAGCACGAGATACATTCTCTGAACCACCACCTTTGGCAGCGTACTCAATATCTATCTTATCCCCTTTTACAATATCAAAATGGATAATAGCAGGTAGATTATACCCTACGGTATCTTTTAGATTTAGACGGCTAAATGGTTCACATGTAGAAGCTCTTAGGTAACCATCTGTGTATCCCTGTTCTGTTCCTTGATTGATAGCATCTCTAAGTAGACCACCTTTGATACGAACCTCTTCACCTACATTTACAAAGAAAACAGCTAACCCTGTATCTTGACATAGAGGTCTCTTTTCATCTTTAGCAATATTTGCATTTTCAAGAAGTTGACGAATAACCTCTTTGCTTACTGGTGATTTCTCATCTTCCATTGCTTGTTTTAACGCATCATATGTATCTTGTGGTAGGTCTGTACCACAGTGCATAATCATATCTCTAACAGCTTTGACAACAACGTCAAATTCAATTTCTCTCATAAAAGCTCCTATTTAATTTTTTACAGTTTACTCTTTGTGTTGTTAATCTTCTATTATAAATAATGAACTATTATGAAAGCTTTATAAAATTGTGTAGTAGAGATACCTATTAATCATCAAAAAAGTTATTTTTATCTAAAATATCTATTCCCTCTTTAATAGACTCAACAGAAATTTTAAATTTTGCAGAGGTCTCTTTATCTAAAGAGATTTCAACAATCTTTTTTACTCCATTTTTTCCCAAAATAACAGGTACACCAACAGATACATCTCTATATCCATACTCTCCATTAAGTAGTACTGAACAAGAGACCATAATATCAGCATCGGTTAAGATAGCTTCAACCATATAGGCTATGGCTCTAGCAGGAGCATAGTATCCTGATGTTCCTAAATGTTTTACAATTTCAGCACCACCATTTTTGGTACGCTCTATAATCTCTTCCATATCTTTTTTTGAAAGAACAGCTGTTGCAGGTACAGCACCTATTTTTACCTGTTGTGGTAGAGGAATCATGTTTTGTCCATGGTCTCCAATAACCAAAGAGCCTGTTTGACCTGCTCCATATCCAAGTTTTTTATAGATTTGATATGCCATTCGTGAACCATCTAATGCTCCTGCCATACCAATAACTCTATTGGACTCCCACCCTGTAATCTTATGAATAGCATAGGTCATTACATCAAGAGGGTTTGATACAGATATAATAATTGCATTTGGAGAGTATTTCATAATGTCTTGAGTGACTGATTTAATAATTTTAGCATTAATCATTAGTAAATCTTCTCTTGTCATATCTCCTTTTCTTGGAACACCTGCTGTAATTACAACAATATCACAATCTTTTATATCAGCAGGAGTTTTTGCTGCTGTTACAATTGTACCAGCACAGCTACTATAGTAGTTTGATTGTCCAATATCTATAGCTTTTCCCTCTGCCACTCCCTCTGCTATATCAAAAAGAACAATCTCTTTACATACACCCATCATACTCAATGTATAAGCAGTTGTAGCTCCAACTGCACCTGCACCTATAATTCCTACTTTTTTTCCCATTATTCATTTCCCTATTATAATAAACTTTTTAAAACATTTTAAAACAAAATTTTACCCTTATTAATCTTAGATAAAACTTTATAACCCTCAATAAGAGGGTTTAGTATTTAATCCTCAAAGAAATTAAGTTCATATAGTTTATCAACCATCTCTTGTACTGAAGCTACAGAATCTTTGAAACGTCTCTGTTGAAGTGGTTTGAGTGCCATAGTAATAACCTCTTCTGCCCCACCTGCACCAATCATTACAGGAACACCAGATACAATATCGGAGTATCCATAATCATCTTTAAGCATAATAGCACATGAATGGATTTGATTTGTATCTTTTAATATTGCATCTACCATCACGGTTGTTGATTTTGCAGGAGCGTAGTATGCAGAACCATTTCCAAGAAGATTGACTATTTCAGCTCCACCGTTTCTTGTTTTTCTTACAATTTCTCCAATCTCTTCAGAGTCTAGTAAATCTTCTATAGGTACACCAGCAACTGTTGTAAATTTAGGTAGAGGAACCATAGTATCTCCATGACCACCCATTACGGTTGCTCTAATCTGACCTGCACCATACTCAAGTTTCTCATATATAAAGTGAGCCATTCGAGCAGCATCTAAAATTCCTGCCATTCCAAGAACTCTCTCTCTAGGGAAACCTGTCTCTTTTAGAGCTACATAGGTCATAACATCAAGTGGGTTAGATACAACTACTACAATAGAGTGTGGTGCGTGTTCTCTAATCTCACGAGCATATTGTTTAACAATTTCAGCATTTTTTGTCAATAAATCATCACGACTCATACCAGGTGTTCTAGGTGCTCCTGCTGTAATAACAACAACATCAGAATCTGCCATATCTTCAGGAGTTTTTGCTGCTTTGACAATAGTATGTTGTCTAGCTGCATTTGCTGCTTGGCTCATATCAAGAGCTTTACCTTTAGCTACATCATAATTTCTACCTCTCAGTACAACTTGATGACAAGTCCCATTCATTGCCATAATAAATGCCACTGTTGAGCCAAAATTTCCTGTACCAATTACTGTTACCTTTTTACCTTTTGCCATTTTAATCCTTGTCTATAAAATTGCTTGTTTTAAAGTATTTCTAAAAGAGAGCTTGAGAATATATATATAT
>JALSOO010000067.1 GCA_026986355.1 Campylobacteraceae bacterium
TGTGCGTGGCTGTTCTACTCAAAAGTGTAGCCAAAATATACATGGACACTCATATAAAATAGAGGTGCTTTTAGAGTCAAACTATTTAGATAATGGTCAGATGGTTTATGATTTTGGATTGATGAAACGCTCTATCAAAGAGTTGATAGAGGCATTTGACCACTCTATTACCCTTTGGTCTGGAGATGATTCTACCTATTTAGCAGATATGAAAAATCATTCGGCTCGTTGGATAGAACTTCCTGTATCTCCCTCTGCTGAACAGTTCTCTCGTGTTATATATCTGATGGTAGAGAGAGTTTTAAACTCTACAGGTATGGTAAATGGAGAGCGTGATGTAAAGCTTAATAGTATAATTGTACATGAGACCCAGACAGGATATGCACAAAGTTTTAGAGAAGATGCTTATAGTAAACTTATGGGAGTTATAAAATTAAGTGATATAAAGTTTTCAAAAGAGATACAAATGTCATGGAGTAACACTTCTCTTTGGAGTGATTTATTAGAGTCTAAATTAATGAAAAATCCAAAAAAAGTATAGTATAATCTTTTATAATTTTACATACAAGGATATATATTATGAAAAAACTTACTGTTTTATCAATCATCGCAGCATCTTTAATCTTGACAGGTTGTGGAGAATCATCAACAGGTGCAGAGGCTAAAGCATCATCTGAAAAAGCACCAGTAGCACAAGAGGCAAAAGCTGAAAAAACAATGAAGTGTGGAGAAGGTAAATGTGGTGGTAATAAAAAGTCAGCAGCAACTGAAGCTAAAGAGGCAGCAGCAGTAGCTGTATCAAAAGCAACTGAAGCTGTAAAAGAGAAAGTAGAAGAGGTCAAAGCAAAAGCTTCAGATGCTATAGATTCAGCAAAAACAGCTGTAGCTTCAGCAACAACAGCAGCAAAAGAGGCAGTAGCTAAAGTAACTGCTCCTGATGGTAAAGCTATCTTTGCTAAATGTGCTGGTTGTCATGGTGCAGATGGTAAAACAAAAGCACTTGGTAAATCTGAAATTATTGCTGGTCAAGCAGAAGCTGATTTAGAGAAAAAAATCACTGAATACAAAGCTGGTACACGTAATACAAAAGGTATGGGTGCATTGATGAAAGGTCAAGTTGGTGGACTTAGTGATGCAGAAGTTAAAGCAGTAGCTACATATATATCTGGACTATAGTCTGAATGATAATAGGAGGGTCTCTAAACCCTCTGTTAATTACTCTCTAATAAAAAAATCATATTCTTTATCACTTTGTAAATCTACTTTTATTGGTATCATCTTTACTATTTTATCTTTTTCTAACTTATCTATCTCTTTTGTAACGACAACCATTCCATCAGCTTGATTTAGTGGTGCGACCATACCTGGTTTTTGATTTGTTATCGGTGTAAAGTCTGTTCCATTCCATTTGCCTAAAATTACACTATTTTTACCTGCTCTAAATCTATATTCTACTCCCATTTTGGTAGAGATAATAGGGTGGTAGAAACTATTAGTACCTGAGAGCTTTAAAATAGTAGGTTTTACAAACATCTCAAAATTTACCATACCTGCTAGAGGGTTACCAGGTAGATTGATTACCAAACAGCTATTTAACTTCCCAAATGTGGTTGGTTTACCTGGTTTTATATCTACTTTTGAGAATAGAATCTCCATTCCTAGCTCTTGAAATGCTTGAATTGTAAAATCTTTATCTCCTACCGATACACCTCCAGAGGTCAAAATAAGATCAGCATCAGAGGCATCATCTATAGCCTCTTTGAGTGATGTTAATGTATCTCCAGAAGAGTCGATATAGCTCACATCACAACCTAGCTCTTTGGCACGAGCGTAAAACATAGGTGCATTTGAGTTGTAGAGTTGATGGGCTTCTATCTTCTCATAGTGAGCTTTTAGCTCTTCTCCTGTACTAAATATAACCACTTTTGGTTTTCGATAGACTTCAATATGAGTAATTCCTTGTGAAGCTAATAGTGCTAATGTATAGGCTGTTACTTTGGTATCTTTTTTTAGAAATATCTTACCACTTTTTATATCTTCGCCTCTCCAACGAATCATCATATTCATCTTAATGGTGCTTGGAAGTTTAACTCCATCACTAAAAACTTCTACATCTTCAATAGGAACAATCGCCTCACAACCCTTTGGCGTAGGTGCTCCTGTCATTATTTTGACCACTTCTCCTTGCTGAAAAACCTCTTGGGCTTCATCTCCTGCATAGGTAATCTCTTTTACTATAACTTTTTTCCCTGCATCATCTACCTTTACAGCATAACCGTCCATAGCAGAGTTATCAAATCGTGGCAAATCAAAATATGCCTTATAATCTTGTGAGACAATTAAACCGATAGACTCCTCAATGGGAACAATATGTCGACTTTTTTTCTCTGTGTTACTATATATAATCTCTAATGCTTCATTAATGCTAACCATAATATACCTTATAATTTTATCAAACTATTATAGTATAATTCGCGTTATAAAATTATAAGGATTATATATGTTTGGCGAATTTGATGAGATGGTACTATACCATGCGATACTATTAAAAGCTATGTTAGGGGTACTATTTATCGGTATGATTATCCCTTTTTTAACCATTGAGTGTTCCAAGACGATTAAACGTATGCGTATATATATGTTTGTCTCTCATGGTCTAATTACTATGATAGCTTTTACAGGGGTTATCGCTTTTGTTTTTGGAAAAATCCCATTTAATATAGATATTATATTGATGATTGTAGCGTTTTTATCAATGATTATGGTAGAGGTCTTAAAATATAAAAAGATTTTAAAAGCAGGAACAGTAGAGGGTTGTGCTAAAAGAGCCAAAGTGATAGCTATTTTATTTACACTTATCAATATTGCTATTATTGCAGGATTGGTAGTCTATAAAGTTATGGAAGCCAAAAGTGCAATACCTGTATCATAGTGAAGCAGGTGTATCATCGCTAATTTTAAAAGGCGATAACCATCGCTATATATTCAAAGTTCGCCGTCATAGAGAGGGCGAACGTATTGCACTTCGTAATCTAAATGATGAAGTGATACACTTCTATAAAATTCTCTCCTTAGATAGAAAACAAGCCCATCTGGAGCTAGAAAAATCAGAATTTTTAACTATCAAAGCCAAACAAAAGATACATATTGCATGGTGTGTGATTGACCCTAAAAGTATTGAAAAAATATTGCCTACACTTAATGAGATAGGAGTAGATAAGATTACCTTTATCTACTGTAAACGCTCTCAAAAATCTTTTAAACTCGACTTTAAGCGATTAGAAAAAATAGTATTAAACTCCTCTCAACAGTGTGGTAGAAGCACTCTTATGGAGCTTAAATTAGGAAACTCTTTAGAGGATTTTTTAATAGAAAATCCACAAACGGTTATGTTGAACTTTTCAGAGACTTTTTTAGAAAAAGATTCTACTATTGATACAGTTTTAATAGGTTGTGAGGGTGGATTTACAGCTGATGAGGTAGCGATGTTTGAACCCAAAAAGATTATGGGTTTAGATACCCCACTTATCTTAAAGAGTGAGAGTGCCGTTTGTTCAGTAGGTGCAAAGTTATTACTTTAAGAATTTTTGCTAAAATACCTTAATTAAATTTTAAGGTATTATACATGATATTAACTCTTTTAGCTCTTCTTTCTATTCTTTTTATCTCTATTGAACTTCAAAAATATTTGAAAATTCCATCTCCGATTACTCTAATAGGGTTAAGTTATGCTTTTTATTATCTCTTTCCCTCTATGGTTTTATTTTCTGAAGAGAGTTTTTCAGAGTTGGTACTTTTTTTAATACCTATACTTATTGCTTCGGA
>JALSOO010000068.1 GCA_026986355.1 Campylobacteraceae bacterium
CCAATCAGTTTGACTATTTAAAGACAACGTTTCACAATAATCTATGGCATCTGTCCAATTAGCAGACTTTACACTATCACCATTATCACTGTAGTCATCTTGCCACTCTAGGGTAGTTTTACTGTCAGTAACCACACCATCTGCTTTTGTAAATCTTGGAGTCTCTTCTGCCATACTTAGACTACTAAGCCCTATCATAATCAAAAGGATTGCTTTCATGAATTATACCTACCTTATTTTGTAATTTATAGCTATTTGCGTGTTTAATATGTCCCACAAATGAAGCTTGAACAGATAAGAATGCTCTTATCTCTTCAAGACCCATTTTCCCTTTTTGCCTCTCATACGCTTGTAGATAGAGGGCTTTTTTATATTTAAAATTGTTTACCACTCTCTTTCTCACCAAGGTGTAGTGAGGACGAATAATATACCCTAAAAAATCCAATCCCTCTTTGTTTTCTCTTAAGATATATCTATCTCTAAGTTTCAACTCCAACTCCTTTTCTAAATAATCTACTATCTGTTTGTACTGATACATCAAATCTTTTTTAGAGTCTGCAAAAAGCACAAAATCATCTACATAGCGTAAATATCGTTTGCATTTAAGCTCTCTCTTTACAAAGTTATCAAAATCGTTCATATAAACATTGGCAAAAAACTGGCTTGTTAAATTGCCAATAGGTAAACCTTTATGTTTTGGTACCTTAAAAAGTGTCTTATGTTCTGGCAAATTTTCAAAACTTTTAGAGTCTCCTTTTATGCAGACATTTTGGGTAACATCTTGCCAAATAATCTTATGTACCAAAGTCAACATCTCATGCATCTCTATCTGCGTACCCTCTATTCTATGATAATCAGAGATGATTCTCTTTTTTAGTTTTAAAAAGAGTATCTCTTTATTGATACTATAAAAAAAGCTTTTTACATCCAATTGTAAATAGTATTTACTCCCACACATAAAATGTCTTGCTCGTTTACTTGCACCGTGAATTCCCTTCTTCTTTCGGTTACTATAACTGTCATAAATAAAAAAAGGCTCATAAATCTGTTCTAAAATAGGAACAACAATATGATGCACCACCCTATCTGAAAAATCAGCTGCAAACACCTCTCTAAGCTTAGGAGAGGTAGTCAAAAAGCATACAGAGCGTTTGGGCTTGTATGCTCCTTGGTTTAACAAAGTTTCTAAGTTACATAAGTTATCAATGAGATTTGCTTCATAGTGCAGTGCATTTATGGTATTTCGTTTTCTTCTTCTACACGCTATGTATGCTCTGTATATCTCTTTAAATGTAAACATTATCCTGCCCTCACACAACGCACATTATTGTTATTTGACTTATTGTTGTTGTTCGTGTAGCCATTGTTGAAGTTAACATTCCACGCATTGTTAGTGTTACTTGCATTAGTAGTAGACGACCAATAGTTGTTAGAGGTTTGGTTCTCTTCTTTAGCTTTTAGAGTAAAAATGTTACTAAAAAAGTGTCGTAAACCATATACCACATAGTGGTGAGAGAACCTCACAATATTTTGTTGCACACTCCAAAAAGAATATTTCATCTTTGAACTCTGGCAACAGAACTAAGCCACGCTTGTGCTTGGCGACAAACTTCAAAACTCATTTTAGAACAGTGTTCAAACTGCTTAAAACCTTTAAATATCTTTAATTCCTGTGTCACACGAATAAGCATCTTAACCTCTTCTGCTTTGTCTCTAAGCTTTAAAAGTTCTGCCTCCCTCTCTTTACTCATATTGGCTCTTTGTATCAAAAAGAGTAACTCTTTAGAGTAGTTTCGTAAATCTTCCCCAATGGTATATTTATGGTATTTATCAAACCCCTTCACAATGGTCTCAATATAAACCACCAAGTCTAAAGCCGATTTATAAATGGGTAGATTATCATAGTACAAAGGAACACCTTTTATCTCTTTTCATAATTTTAAAAATCAAAAGTCAAACCTAAAACTTTCAAAAAGCAACAAGTCAAAAATATGCAAATTTATTGTCCTGCCCTCACACAACGCACATAAACGTTATTCGACTTACCGTTGCTGTACGTGTAGCCAAAGTAGAAGTACACACCCCACGCACCGTTAGTGTCACTTGCACCAGTAGTAGACGACCAATAGTAGTTAGAGGTGGTATAATTCACAAATTTTGTAGTATCAATAGATGGATTAACTTTTCCATCTACTACAATGCTTTGTAACTCTACTATGGTTGGTAATCTCCAATCACTATCTCCACCTAAAGATAAATCAGCACAATAACTCTTGGCATCTTCCCAATTTTTTGTTACTGTTTTTGCTTCTTCATTGTCTTGCCATATTAAGCCTGTGATGTTGTCGGTTACTATCTCTTTGGCATCATCTCTTGTGTAGCTTGGGGTTACTCCTTTTTGGTAGTAGCCGTCATCTTTTATGCTACCATCTGTTACTTCGTTACCATCTTGGTCGTAGCTTTTGGTTTGTCCTGTTTTTTTGAGCGTGTTACCTGTATTACTATTAAGTGTAAAAGTATTGTCACTAATGTCCCAATTATCTTCTGTACCATCTACAATCAAAATAATATAAGCATTCCCATTTCCGTTTAGAATTGATGGATTAATGGTAATGTTACCAACATTAGATATATTATTTTCAAATTGATACCAATTTTTACTACTTAAAAGCTGATTTAGCGTAGAGGATACAGCTGGTATATCTGATGGGTCATCATGCAATACATAGAGCGTAATATTATCTCCAAATAGATTTGAGTTCCAAGATATTGTCTCATTTACATCAGTCGTCCAAGTTTCGCCTCCATTTGGAGAGATTAACCCTGCTGGTTGAGTACCTATATGATTCAAAGCGTTAGGATTACTATTGACTGTAACTATTATCGTCTCACTATCTGTCTGATTGTCATTGTCTGTTACTATTAGCGTAAGATTATGTGTACCAACTGTAAAATCATTTTTATTAAAAGTTGCTGTTGTAGCTAATGTACTGTTTCCCTCTTTCCACTCATAAGAGACAATATAACCATTAATATCATAACTAGATAAGCCACTTAAATTTACATCTTGACCTTCTACTACAGTAATGTCTGCTCCTACTTTAGCAGTAGGTCTTCCCATAGAAGTTAATGCTCCCGCACCCATAGATGAAAATTGATTATAAAGAGCTGTCAAATTGGCATCTGATTTGGCAATTATCTCTAAAAGATTATCACTAGCATCAATAGTAACCTTTAGAGAGGTTCTAATCGCATCTTCTATATAACTACCTTGGTCAGAGATATTGATATATAGAGAGTTAATATCTATTTTGCTAGGGTCTAAATCATCAAATATTTTTATTAAATTTCTAATTTTGCTATTTTTATCAGATATAAAACCTTGAATATCATAATTAAAAGATGATATATCAACAGAGAAATCATCTAATGATTCATCTACTTGGGTATGGATAATATTAGAGATATTTATATCTGAAATATTTACATTTCCTTGAGATTCAGAGAGAGCTGTTTTTAATGTCTCCATCAAGAGCATTAGTTTCTGATTTTGTACTTTCTCTGCACCACTACTATTAATAATATTTGTAGCACATTCAACTGGGTCAAAATTTTGAACCATTGCTTTTAACTCTGTTACATCTTCTCCATTTGCCTCTTTTTCTATAAGCATTGTAGTCAGAGGAGAGATAAATGAACCCTCTGATGAACCCTTCATAGAGAAATTTAATACAGTATCATTACTATCTAACACACCATTATTATTAGAATCTATGGTTGCTCCACTTGGAATAAAAATATGACAGTTATTTGGTATG
>JALSOO010000069.1 GCA_026986355.1 Campylobacteraceae bacterium
GAAAAAAGAGATGAAATTTTAAAGAAACATTTTTCTAACATAAGAGATAAACATAGCATGGATAATAAGGAGAGTAACCATACAAAATCTCATATGCATCAAAATTTATAAAAATTTAATAGCTACTATTTAAGTAGCTATTCTAAAAACTACTCAAATTAAGTAGCTAGTAAAAATTAAACACAAATAACTTTAAAAGGAGTATAGGAGAAGAGGTGTAGAGAAAGTACCATCATATTATCAATATGTTATCTCTACTCCTTATACACCTATACCCCTTGATATTATATTTTAATTTTAGGTTACTTACTTTTTCTACATAAAAAATTACATACTAATTAATATTACTATAAAATGGACATACTTATACATTTTTTAATGGCACTTTAACAAAAAAAGTCTAATATTGTATTCAATATATCCATTTTATGGGTATATATTTATTTTTTAAAAGGGTTAAGTATGATAAAAAAGCTTTTTTACTCTCTTATGCTCTCCTCTTTTGCCTATTCAGCAATTACAGGAGTCGCATTTAGAGATTATAATGCAGATGGAACTAAACAAGCAGGTGAGCCTGGGGTTGGTAATATTATTGTCAAGGCTTATAAAAATGATGCTACTAATAAAGATAGTTTTATTGCTCAGACAACAACTACAGCAGATGGAAGTTACTCTTTAGATTTAGGAGCTAATATTCCAGCAAGAATAGAGTTTGAGTTGCCAGAAAATAAATGTAACTTAGACAAAAACCAAGATTTTCCAAGTGCTGGGGGTGCAGCTTATGGAACAAGTATTCAATTTGCAAAGGCTGATGCAGAAGTGCATAATTTTGCAATAAGTTATCCAAGTGATTTTTCTACTCAAGATAATCCTATAACATTTAATACAATTATGGCTAATGGTGACCCTTTAGGTGGAGGCTCTACAGGTGAAGTAGCAGGTATTGTTAAGTTTCACTTTAAAGATGAAGGACATGCTGCTAATAGTGGTAGAGGTGCAACTGATGGTCCAGCTTGGGTTGAATTAGCAAAACTTAGTCAAGTTGGAACAACAAGAGGTTTAGCATATTCAAGACAAGCAAGAAAACTTTTTGCAGCTGCATATATTAAAAGACATGCAGGGCTTGGACCACTTGGAAGTGGTGGTATATATATTATAGACCCAGAACCAGCAAATAATACAAATACGAGTGTTCAATTTTTAAATTTAGATAGTATAGGAATAAAAACTAGTGAAACAGGGGCTTATTCTGATGCTAAAAATGGTAATAATAAAGTTGTTTTTTCACCTATAGTTGGAACAAATAGTGAAAGAGGTTTACCAGCAGATAAAAATCAACCAAGTTTAGATACTGCTGCATATGGTCAAGTAGGACGATTGGGATTAGGAGATATTGATATTAGTGAAGATGGGCAGTATCTATATGTTGTAAATTTATATGATAGAAAACTATATAGAATAGATTTAACAGACCCTAATAATCCAGTTGCACCAACAGCAGGTAATGTAGCAACTAAGGTTAAAGCATATGATATACCAAATAGTTGCGATTATTCTGCAAAAGCTGGAGAGTATAGACCTTTTGCACTGAAAGTTTTAAGAAATCAAGCATATGTTGGTATTACATGTTCTGGTCAAGATGCAACAGGAAATGTTGTAGCAGACTCTACTGCTGATATGAAAGGTAGTGTATATAAGCTAGATTTAAATAGTGAAACTTGGAGTTCTACTCCCGAGATAGAGTGGACATTTGATTATAGAGATAATGATGGTAGTAATAAACCTTGGCATGTATGGTCTAACAGTTTTGCTGGTAGTGTGGAGTATGGTATCCCTTTAATTGGTGATATAGAGTTTGATAATGGTGGTAATATGCTAATAGGTATTATTGACCTACATGCAGACTTGCTAGGATATAACAACTATGATTTAGAAGGTAATGGTGGCAAATCAACAGCATCTACAGGTGACTTAATAAGAGCAACTATAGCATCTGATACTTGTAGTTATAGTATGAGTTTATCACCAGAATTTTATGATGACCATAATAAACATAGTGAAAGTAGTGGAGGTATGTTAGCAGGTCATCATACAAGTGATACAGATTCTGTACTTTCAACTTTTATGGATCCAATAGATATTTGGTCAAATGGTGTAATGTTATATAACAATCAAACTGGTGCACAAGTTCACAAAGGTTATGAAATCGTAAATAATGCAAACCCAAATACAAACGATTTAACCTATATGGGTAAAGCAAATGCTCTTGGAGATTTAGAGACAATGGAGTTTGTTCCACCAATTGAGATTGGTAACTTAGTATGGCTTGATAGTGACAAAGATGGGGTTCAAGATGCTGATGAGAGTGGAATAGAAGGTGTTAAGTTAAATTTATATAAATGTAATGATTTAAATACACCAATTGCAACTACTACAACAGATGCCAATGGTAACTATATGTTTAACTATTCTAATGTTAATCCAAACTCTAATAATCCAGGTATTTTAGCTCATGAGTGTTATACTATCAAGATAGATTCAACTCAATTTGCAAATGGAGAAGGAGTTGATGGAACAGCAATTGATGGTTACAGATTAACACTAAAAGATGAACAAGGGACATCTACATATCCAGATAAGACTGATTCAGATGCCCAAGATAATAATGGAGAAGCTGAAATTTCTCAAATAAATACAAATGATCCAGGGCAAAATGACCATAGTTTCGATATTGGTATGGTGCCTGGAGCTTGTCTTGGTGATTTTGCTTGGGTAGATAATAATGCAAATGGTATTTTTGAAGCAGGAGAAGCACCAAAAGAGGGTGTAACAATAGAATTACATAGATTTGATGATGATAGTTTAGTAGCTTCTACTACAACAGATGCTAATGGTAAATATAAGTTTTGTAAAATTGCTACAGGAGATTACTATATTAAGGTTACTCCCCCTGCAACTTTTAAAATTACAAAACCAAATGAAGGTGGAGATGAGGAGCTAGATAGCGATATTGACCCAAATACAAATAAGAGTGAAAAAATTACTGTAGAATCTGGAGTTGATGATTATAAATGGGATGTAGGGCTTTATCAAACAGCTTGTATAGGTGATAAAGTATGGTATGATAAAAATGTCAATGGTATTCAAGATGCAGGAGAACCACCAATCAAAGGTGCTACAATAGAAATTTTAGATGAAAATGGAAATCCTGCTAAAGATGTTACAGGTTCAACTGTCCCATCTATTATTACTGGACCTGATGGTATATACCATCAATGTGAATTATTACCAGGTAAATATAAAGTTAGAGTTTCACCTCCAGTAGGATATTATATAATTCCTAAAGATGCTGGTAATGATGATACAATAGATAGCGATATAGACCCAACAACTCAAACAAGTGATATTGTAGAGCTTAATGGTGGAGATGATAATATCGATATAGATGCTGGATTATCTAAAAAACTATGCCTAGGAGATAGAGTATGGATAGATACAAATAAGAATGGATTACAAGATAGTGGAGAGATTGGTGTAGATGGTGTAAAAGTAGTATTGTATGATAATGCTGGAACAGAGTTAAACTCTACAATTACAGCTAGTAGTGGAGATTATAAGTTCTGTAACTTATTACCAGGTAAGTATGTAGTAGAGTTTGTAAAATCTACACTGCCAAATGGATTTGAATTTACAACAAAAGATGCAGGAGATGATACAAAAGATTCTGATGCAAATGTAAATGATGGTAAGAGTACAACAGTTACTCTAAGCACA
>JALSOO010000070.1 GCA_026986355.1 Campylobacteraceae bacterium
AGCTGGTAGAGTATGTCCACCTGAAATCATCATGTCTAAGTTCATTGTATATAACCAAACATCTCCATTTTTATCTTCGACAATACCAACTCTACATGGCATAAATCCAACAAATTCTCCAGAGTATGCGAGGAAAATATCAGCAATACTAGGCGAACAGTAAGAACGAATATGTGTATACAATCCACCATCTTTCATAAACTTACCACCTCTTGGCATTGTCTTCTCATCAACTTTTGCAAGACCATGAGACTCTGCTACTTCGTCCATAACCTCAATGGCATTTTCAATTGCCTCTTTTTTACTTGTACCATCTTCAATAACAAGTTTTCTTTTGATAATCATACCCTTCGCTGGGTCACCTGTGGTTAATACTTTATCTGCCATATCCATATACAGACCTAACGCTTTTGGGTCCATTTTGGACATGCTTGAGCCATACTTGACTCCAATAATAATACCTGCAATTACAACAATTGCACCAATGATGGTAAAAATACCTTTAATGAAATTCATTTCATTCCTTTTTAATAATAAGTTTAAATCATTATAGATTAAATAAATTGAAATTAAGATTAATTATATTTATAAATTCATTTCAGTTTACATCTATTTACTATTGGATACTTTTTAAACTAAAATATATATAGTATGCTAATACCTTCTATTTCCTCTTCGTCCTTTGTGAAAACAGCTATCACAAATAGAGAATTTATAACTAAAATCCAAACTTTTACCACAACGGTTACATTTTTTTATAAAGTTTCCCTGTTTTAGTGATGCTTCTATGTAGTTGTTTAGTCGTACTCTTGCTTTTAAGGCTTTATCTACATCTGGAAATATATCTCCAAATTTAAAAGAGAGCCATAGATAGAGAGAAATCTCTCTGACTCTATCTTCTGCATTTAACATCATCTCATTTGTTTGTGCAACTTTTGGTAGCTCTCTTGGAGGGATATACTCTACAGTTCGTCCTGCCTCTATCTGTTTGATATATCTATGAAACACAGACTCTATATATGCAGAAGAGATAGATGCAGGGGCACAAGCCAAGTGAAAACGGGTCTTTAAATCCAAGTTGTACTCATCTACAATAGCTGAAATCTCTAACATAGAGTCAATATTAGCTGCGATAAATGGTCCTTCAAACTCCATATTTTCTGCAAAAAAGTTTAGAATAGTTGATAGATTTTGACTCTCTAATATCTCTCCAATCAATAGTACATGCTCTAAACTTGCCATTACAGAAAAGGGAAGTTCTATCGTTGGCAGGGGTTGATAGAGTTTTGAGCTAATCGTCTCTAAACTACTTTTGTATAATGCACCAATATATCCTACCTCTTCTAAACCATAGCGTCCTGCTCGTCCTGCAATCTGCTTCACTTCAGTTGGAAGTAGCTCTCGTCTTCTTAATCCATCAAACTTATTGTCTTTGGAGAAAAGTAGCGTTTTGATAGGTAGATTTAGACCCATAGCAATAGCATCAGTTGCGACAAGTATTTGAGACTCTCCCTCTCTAAATCGTCTTGCCTCTTCTCTACGAACTTCAGGAGAGAGGTTTCCATAGACTACCGATACCTCATAATCTTGTGAGAGTTGTTGACGTAATGCTAGTACATCACGCCGTGAAAAGGCAACAATAGCTGTTCCCTCTGCTATCTCTTTTATAGGTGTTGGATAGGGGAGTATCTTTAGCTCATTCTTACGCTCAAAATGTACTACAGTCAATGGCTCTTGGAGATATTCACATAGCTTTGTCACGGCATCAAGTGCATCAATAGAGCCTGTGAGGATTACCTTTTTTGAAGGAACACCAATTAGTGCATTTGCCCAAGCCCACCCACGGTCACGGTCATCTATCATCTGTATCTCATCAATCACAGATACATCTACTTCGACAGAGGCATTCATCATCTCTATTGTTGAGCTTATATGTGTTGACTCTTCATCTATTATCTCCTCTTCTCCTGTAATCAACGAGACATTTACCCCTTTTGCTTTTAGAGTCTCATACCCCTCTAGTGCTAATAGTCTTAAGGGGGCTAGATAGTATCCTGTATCGGCTTTTTCTAACTCTTGTAGTGCTTGGTAGGTTTTACCTGAATTGGTAGGTCCTACATGAAAGATAATCTCACGTTTAAGAACTCTAGCTAGAGGAAATAGATTTTTAAAATCCCTAATGGTTTTAGCCAATAGCTCCTCTTTTCTCTTTTTCTCTTTTAATGAGCGTATAGACTCCATAAAGTGATAGACTACTCTACGTCTAATCTTCTCTTTGATTTTTAAACTCTTTGATGAGACAATTTGTGGTTCTATAAATTTTAAAATATCTCTATGGATAGTCTCTTTTGCTATCTCCAACCCTTCAGCCAAAGAGAGTAGCTCCTCTTCTATATCTCTAATAGCCTGTTCAAACTGTTTTTTTGTCTCCTGTTTAATATGGAGTATATCCTCTTTGATAGGTAGAGTCTCCTCTCTCCAAATCGTATGATAAATCAAAGCCCTCCCATAAGATGCAACAACGGTATAGGGGAGTTCTTTGCCATATAGATTATAGAGTTTATCTTTGCTAACGACAATACTCTTTCCTTGTAGGGTTACATGATACTCTGAATCTATTAATGAAATAATCTCTTTGATAATTTGCATAGGAATCTCAATCTCATAAAAGGAGTCCTCTGGGGGCATAGAGCGAATAAGTTTGATACTCTCTTGTTCGGATAGATACTTATGGTTATTTCTAATACGTTCTAAAAACTCTTTAATCTTCTCCTCTTTATAATAGATAGCAGATTTTTTTAGACTCTCTAAATTCTCTTTTATATAATCATCTTCTTTATCTATGAGCATATTGCTCTCTATACTTCTTGTTGTGGTTAAAAGTGTTTTATAAAAGGTCTCTTCACTCATCTCAAATCTATATGAGTGATAAAACTCCATCTCTGAAAGATTATTGAACTCCACCTCAACCTCTCTCTCCCAAAACTTCATACGCTCTTGTTGACGTAAGTAATTTAGACGATTAGCTATCTTCTCTTGGGTTATTTTGTTGAGCTTTGTATCTATAAATGAGGCTAGAATCTGTTGCTCTTCTTCTCTGGAGTGTTCATAATTTTCTAAAAGAGATAGAATATAGCTGACCTTATCATGCTCTTCTATCTTTTTACTCTTGATATTCATCTGCTCTAAATAGTTGACAACCGTTAATTTAAAAGATATGTTTCCCTCTGACCAAGCTTGACGTAATGCACGAACCATCTCTTTTTTGACCAACATTGCTACTTTTAAATCTAAAAGCATAGTAAGCTCTACAAGTACATCTTCACTTAGAGATTTAATACCCTCATCAAAAGGCTCTCCATTCATTATCTCTTTTATCTTATTATTTATCTTTATAATCTGTTTTTTCTTTTTTTTTGCCATTATGAATCTTTATAAATATAATTTTCACAGATTATAGCGTAAAAATATAGTAGTTATTCTATGATAGGTACTTCAATATCATCTCCTAAAAAACCATAAGCTTTACCTATACGAGCAACAGGTTTAAATCTTAAACTAATTCTCTCTTTGTCTATCTTTGATTGGTATCATTATTTAAGTTTTTAAATATCATTTTTTCTCTTTTATTAGTATTTATTACTAAATTTATAGGGTGTATAAACTACACCCTAGACTATATCTATCAAAGAATATACCGTGTTGTGTCTTCGTCATCGACAAGCTTGTCTAGTTTCTCTTCTATAAGAGCTTCATCAATGGTAACTTTTT
>JALSOO010000071.1 GCA_026986355.1 Campylobacteraceae bacterium
ATAGAGAAACCTCCTCTATGCCTCTGCTCTGTACCTTTCATAAGTTTGGTCTTCTATTCCTAAAATTTCATATTGAGAAACTAGGACGTAAAAATAACTTTGTTATTATAGATTCTGATGATAGAAAAAAGATACTTAAACGTATTGCAAAAGAGAATAAGATAGATTTACATATTGGATTTATAGGTTCAGAGATTGCAAAATATAAAAATAGCTTATTAAAAGCAGATGAGATTATGGAAAAAGCAGAGCTTATAGACTATAAAAAGATAGCTACTGTTTATAAAGCTTATGAAGAGGAGCTTAATGAAAACAACTTAGTAGATTTTGATGATTTACTAATGTTAACCTACAAGATTTTAGAACAAGATGATAATCTAAGAGAAGAGACCTCTAACCGTTACCAATACATTATGGTTGATGAGTACCAAGATACTAATGAGTTACAATTTAAACTATTGGAGCTTTTGGCATCAGAACACAATAATCTATGTGTAGTAGGAGATGATGACCAGAGTATATATGGGTGGCGTGGGGCTAATATACGAAATATTTTAGAGTTTTCAAGCTACTTTAACAATACAAAAACAGTTAAACTAGAGACAAACTACCGTTCAACTACACCCATTTTAAAATCAGCCAATGAATTAATAGAGCATAATAGCCAACGAATAGGAAAAAAGCTCTCTTCATTTAAAGGAGATGGGCAAAAGGTAAAACTCTTTCACTCTATTGATGAGACATTAGAAGCAAAAGGGATTGCACAAGAGATAAAAGCTCTTTTGGCAAAAGGTGTATCATCAGATGAGATTGCTGTTTTATACCGTATAAATGCCCTATCACGCTCACTCGAAGAGGGGTTTGCTAGAGAAGGTCTCAAATTTAAACTGGTTGGTGGAATGCGTTTTTATGACCGTGCAGAGATAAAAGATATTATCTCATACTTTAGGATACTATCAAATCCTAATGATGACTTCTCTTTAGAGAGGATTATCAATAAACCTAGAAGAGGTTTAGGAAAAGTATCTATAGGAAAACTAAAAAGAGAAGCTTTTAATAGAGGTTACTCCATCTTTTCACTTATAGAAAAGATTGATACAACACAACTTAGTAAAATCGTCTCTAAAAGAGCAACTATTGAACTCAAAGAGTTTGTAAAAAATATTAATATCCTAAAAAATGAGCTACAAACCTCTCCTACTAAATTTTTAGCACTCTTTAAAAAGCTTATTGGTATAAAAGAGTATTATAGCTCTATGGTTGATAGCGAAGAGCGTCTTTTAAATATTGATGAGTTTTATGGATATTTCAATGAAGCTATCTCAAACAATTCAAATCTTAGCTTAGATATTTTTTTGAATAGTATCTCTTTGCAGAGTGACCAAGACCAGATAGATGAAGAGGCTATAACCATTATGAGTATTCATGCCTCTAAAGGTTTAGAGTTTGAGCATCTATATGTTATTGGACTAGAAGAGGGTTTTTTCCCTCTCTTGGGCGAGGGGTGCAATATGGAAGAGGAGCGAAGATTGGGCTATGTAGCCATTACAAGAGCTAAATCAGACCTAACACTCTGCTATACAGATAGTAGATTCTACAAAGGACAAAGAAGAACTATAACAAAAAGCCGTTTCTTAGGAGAAGCAGGATTGATTAATGATACAACTTTCAAACGAAGTAAATCACTAGATTATAAAAGAGGAGATTTAGTAAAACATAAACTCTTTGGCATTGGACGTATCCAAAGTGTAGCCAAATCTGGTCGACAATATAAACTAAAGATAAATTTCGGAGGAAGCAAACGGGAGATTATGAGTTCGTTTGTGCAGTCTATATGAACCGATTATTTGTAGTAAATAAGCCTATATTTCGTTCATCAAATGGATATATGGGTTATGTCAAAAGAAAATACAATACCAAAAAAGTAGGATTTTCAGGCACACTTGACCCATTTGCCTCAGGTTGCCTTATTGTAGCCACAGGACAATACACAAAACTCTTCCAATATCTCAAAAAAACACCAAAAGCATACTCTGCTACCCTATGGTTAGGAGCAAACTCACAAAGCCTAGATATAGAGAATGTAGACTCTGTAGAGATAGTATCTCCTTTCACTATTAATAACATCTATCAAGCACTAGAGAGCCTAAGAGGAGAGCTAACCTACTACCCTCCAAAATTTTCAGCTAAAAAGATAAATGGAAAACGAGCTTATGATTTAGCAAGAGCAGGAGAAGAGGTAGCGTTAAAAAAGATAACTTCTACTATATATGATATACATCTAATCAACTATAACCACCCCTTTATACATTTTGAAGCAGTTGTTTCAGAAGGTACATATATCCGTTCATTGGGTGCAATTATAGCCGACAAATTAGGAGTAGATGCTACACTCTCTAGCCTAAGAAGAGATTATGAGGGAGCATTTAGCTTTGAAGATGAAAAAGCACTTAACCCACTACACTATCTAAAAATCCCTCAAAATATCTATCTAGGAGACGAAGAGTATATGGTATTAGGGAAAAAACTATCAATAGAGTACTTTGAGATAAAAACTAATGGAATCTATTGGGTAGAACAAGAACGATTCTTCTCAATTATTGAGATAGTTGAGGGAGAGGTTAAATATAAATTAAATAGAGTGGAGAAATTTAAATAATTAGTAGTATAATTATCTATATAATTACAAGGATAATAAATGGTAGCCTATAGACAAAATGAATTGGTATCAGCGACAGAACTATCAAAACAATTTGGAGAGTATATATCAAAAGTAAAAGATGGTATTCTTGAAAAAATTGGTGTTTTAAGAAACAATAAACTTAATGCTATTATACTCTCAGTTGATGAATATGAAAAGATGGTTAAAGCAATGAACCAATTAGAAGAGATAGAGATGTATCAAGAGGTAAATAGAAGAGTACAAACACCTAAAAATGAATATATTAATGGTAAAAGTGTACTAAATAAATTAAATCTATCACTGGATTAAAATGTATAATTTTAAATTTCATCCCGAAGCTGAAAAAGAGTTGACAAAACTAAATAGGTCTATTCAAATTCTATTTAAAAAAGCTCTAAAAAAGATACTTAAAAGTCCTGAATTAGGCATTGATTTAGGCAATAAATATAATTTTGATTTAAGTGGGTGTAAAAAAATGTACTTTGATAATAAACGCTATAGAATTGTATATCAAATTATAGAAGATGAAGTTATCGTTTATTTAATCTCTATTGGAAAAAGAGATAAAATGGATGTTTATAAAAAAGCTAATGAACGTATAAATTAGAGAGAAATATAATGACAATTAAAGCCCATGCAAAAATAAATACATTCCTAAAAATTACAGGACATAAAAATGGATACCATACTCTACTTTCACGTTTTATAAAAGTACCTCATCTCTATGATACTATCAATTTTATACCCCAAGAGTGCCAAGAGTTTACTATTGAGGGGTGTGGAGATGTTCCAATTCAAAGCAACACTATCTATAAAAGCTTTAGAGCAATGAATATTGAGACAGACTTTTTTAAACACCATAAGGTGGTAGTAGATAAAAAAATTCCATCTGGTGCAGGTCTAGGTGGTGGTAGTTCAGATGCAGGAGCATTTATGCGTCTATTTAATGAAGTTTGTAATCTAAATATAGATACCCATACCTTAGCCAAAATAGGTTCAACAGTTGGTGCTGATATTCCATTTTTTGTATATAATTAT
>JALSOO010000072.1 GCA_026986355.1 Campylobacteraceae bacterium
GTTATAGGATAGTTCATTACAAAAAGGCTCTTTTGCCACTCTTTTTTTGTTCCATTCATCATACCCATTGCCAACATTAGCACCATAACACCTGTAGCAATTCCAATAAAAGCAAGTAGGGAGGAGATAAAGATAAATGGATTATCTCTATCATATTTTAGATAGTGTTTAATTATCTTATTTATAAAAATATTATTTTTAGGCGTTGCCATTATGCCAATAGCCCTTTTTTAGGTCCACTTATACCACAGCACTGTTTATATTTTTTTCCACTTCCACAAGGGCATGGGTCGTTTCGTTTTGGTTTTCTTTCACTTTTGATAGGCTCTCTAGCCTCTTCAAAATCGGCATCAACAAGTTCATTGGTCTTGGCATTCTCTAAATCAGACTCCAACTCATCAAGCATAGCTTTCATTTTTGCTTTCTCTTCTTCTGGGTCTTCAAAATTGAATTGAACTAATGTTAATATTTTAATAGCCTCATATTTGATACGTTCAACAAGTTGCATAAACATATTGTAGCTATCTTTTTTATACTCTGTTAATGGGTCTTTTTGGTTGTATCCTCTAAGTCCAATACCTGTTTTGAGTACGTCCATCTCATAGAGGTGGTCACGCCATTGTGGGTCAAGTACTTGCAGATATAGAACTCGTTGTACTTCACTTCTCTGTTCTGGTGTTAATGGTTTCATTTTTGTCTCATAGGTATCGGTTAAGGTAGATAGAATTATATCTCTTAGAGCTTCATAATCTTTACCCTTTAAGGTAGATATATCTATTTTGATATTAACCTCTTCTTGTATTACTCCTACAAGTTTAGCAAGGTTAAACTCCTCTTCTGATGCACCATCAAAAATATCACTTTCAGATAGGAGATAGTCAACATAAGCTACTCTATTTTCATTGATTTTAGAGTCAATATCAAAATTTTCATCGAGAAGTTGATTTCTAAAGTTGTAGATAACTTTTCGTTGTTCACTGGCTATATCATCATACTCTAAGATATGCTTTCTTGATTCATAGTGCATATTTTCCACTTTTTTCTGAGCTTTTTCAACCGAACGAGTTACTATTTTAGAATCAATAAACTCTCCCTCTTCAACTCCTAGTTTGTTCATAATATTACGAATCTTCTCTCCACCAAATATACGAAGTAGATTATCATCAAGGCTTAGATAAAATTGAGAAACCCCTGGGTCTCCTTGACGACCTGAACGACCTCTAAGCTGATTGTCAATACGGCGACTCTCATGACGTTCTGTTCCCAAGATATATAGTCCTCCTAACTCTTTTATCTCCTCGGTAATTTTAATATCAACCCCACGTCCTGCCATATTGGTAGCAACTGTAACAGCACCTTTTTTACCTGCTTCCATAATAATCTCGGCTTCATTGGCATGGTTTTTAGCATTTAGAGTATTGTGTGGAATTTTAGCCTTTTTTAGTCGTTCATGGACTAATTCAGACTTCTCAATAGATGCTGTACCTATAAGTACAGGTTGACCTTTCTTATATAGTTCTTGAACCTTTTTTGCTACTGCATCAAGTTTTTCACGCTCTGTATTATAGATGAGGTCATTTAAATCTTTTCTCTCTACAGGTACATTTGTTGGTATAGAGATAACTTCAAGATTATAAATCTCTGAAAACTCTGTAGCTTCAGTTTGTGCAGTTCCTGTCATTCCTGCTAGTTTTTCATAGAGTCTAAAGTAGTTTTGGTAGGTAATCTCTGCTAGAGTTTGAGACTCCTCTTTGACCTCTACACCCTCTTTTGCTTCAATAGCTTGGTGTAGACCCTCTGAAAAACGTCTTCCCTCACTTAAACGACCTGTAAACTCATCTACAATCACAATTTCGCCATTTTGATTGACATAATCAACATCTTTGACGAAGATATATTGAGCTTTCATAGCTTGGTCAATATGGTGTGATAGTGAGGCATTTTCTAGTGAGTATAGATTATCAACTCCAAATAAATCTTGTGCTTTTTCTAATCCACGTTCGGTCATTATCACTTGTCTATTTTTTTCATCTACATAGAAGTCAAAATCTAAAACAGGTTCATCTTCTCCTGGTTTTACCTCTGGTTTCTCTCCTTTTTCCATCTGCAGAGCAATTTGATTTGCTTTTGCATAGTGGTTATGGTCACGTTGTACAGGTCCTGATATGATAAGTGGTGTTCTCGCTTCATCAATCAAGATAGAGTCAACCTCATCAATAATTGCATAGTAGTGGTCACGTTGGACTTTCTCTTCAGCTCTTGTTTTCATATTGTCACGTAGATAATCAAACCCATACTCATTATTTGTTCCATAGGTAATATCACAATCATATTGAGCTTTTTTAGTGGCTTCATCATATATCTCATCGGTTAAACAGCCTACTGAATAGCCCAAGAAGTTATATAGTCTACCCATATCATCAGAGTCTCTTTTTGCTAGATAATCATTGACTGTAACCACATGAACACCTCTTCCTACCATTGCATTTAATACTACAGCCAAGGTAGCTACAAGTGTCTTTCCCTCTCCTGTCTTCATCTCTGCAATAGAGTTCTCATGTAGAACCATACCACCTACAAGTTGCACATCAAAATGACGCATTCCTAGAACACGCTTTGATGCCTCTCTTGTGATAGCAAATGAGTCATTTAGAACCTCATCTAAGGTTTTATCTTTAGCTATTACAGACTCTTTCAAGCTATTAAAAGCACTCTTTAGCTCTTCATCGGAGAGCTTTTCATATCGGTCTTCTAGTTTATTAATTTCTGTCGCTCTTTTTAAATAACCCTTTACAATTCTGTCATTTTTAGAACCAAATATCATCTTTAGCATTATAGTTATAACCTAGTATTAAAATTGCTATCATTTTATCCAAAGTTTAATTAGTGAGCTATTAATTGCTTTTTTTAACCTAAAAGTTTTCTAAAACCAATAGGGCATCTCTATATATCGGTTCATCTATAAAACCATATTGATTATCCATAAATCCATTTTCACTATTTTTGGCAGACTCCTCAAAAACTGTTTTTATATGTTTTGCTCGTTTATAGGCTTGTTGGTCTATTGAAAATATCTCATTGGCAATCTCTACTTGTTTGGGACCCATACATGCTTTTGTGGTAAAACCCATTTTCTTCTCTAGTTTACACCATTGTCTAAAGGTAGATGTATCATTATACTCTTGAAACATAAAAGAGATAGGGTTTAATCCTGCTGTTCGTGCATCAACTAAAAATTTACCAAGAATATAGTGAATCGTTGAATTATCTATCTCTACTAATGATTGAGGCAGTCTTAATGAGGTCAATAAATCCAAGATTCCGATATTTGCAGTTGTAAACCGTGCAACTCCCCCAAAGGTCGACAATGAGTTAAACGCCTCTTTTGTCTCCATTGAGATATGAATATCTTTATCCATAGCTAGTAACCTATCTATCTCTAAAATCTCCTTTCTATACCTTATTTTCGCAACTCTGATAGCATCAAAAGAGAAGCTATTTAAAAACTCTATCTCTTCTCGTCCACCCTCATCTAAAGGATTGGTACGAACTATAATAAAGCTTTTTGACTCTTTGAGATGAGATAAAAATAGAGCAATATTATATAGAGCCTCGTTCTTTCTACTTGGAGCAATCGCATCTTCTAAATTTAGAGTAATCATATCAGCATCTAAATTATCAATTCTATTAAGATGTTTAAGTTTTAGAGGATTTA
>JALSOO010000073.1 GCA_026986355.1 Campylobacteraceae bacterium
ATTACAAACGTTGAGGCATCTCATCTTTGAATGCCATCTTTTCAGCTTGAGATAAAATTTTAGATGCACCTTTATCTATCATAATTGTAGCTAACTCTCTACCTAGATTATCACAACTAGAGATATGAGAAGTTAGTTCCTCTTCTAAAATATTAGAACCATCAGGATAACCAATCATTGATTTAATAGTAATATTATCTTTGTCTATAGAGGCATTAACAGCCACAGGAGCAGAACAACCTGCACCTATTGCCTCTACAAAATCACGCTCTAATTTTACACATAAAAAGGTCTCTTTATCATTTAAAATCTTAACAACTTCACGAATTTTATCATTAGCAGAGACTATCTGAATACCTAATGAAGCTTGACCCATAGGTGGTATCATAATAGATAGAGGTAATTTTTCTGTAAAAGGAATATCGTTGAGTAGATTTAATCTATCTAAACCTATAAAGGCTAAAATAATAGCATCATATTGCCCCTCTTTTAGCTTTCTTAGACGTGTATTTACATTACCACGTAAATCTTTTACTTTTAAATCTGGTCGGACAGATAGTAGTTGCATTCTTCGCCGTAAACTTGTTGTACCAACTACAGCACCTTTTGGTAAATCACGAAAAGAGGAGTAGTTGTGAGATAGAAAAACATCAGATTGGTCTTGACGCTTGGTAATAGCACCAAGCTCTAATCCTTGGGGCATATATGTAGGTACATCTTTTAGAGAGTGTACTGCAATATCAGCATTTCCTGCCAACATCTCATCTTCTAACTCTTTGGTAAAGTGTCCTTTTCCTCCAATTAATGCAAGAGGTTTATCCAAGATTTTATCCCCTTTTGAGGTAATCTTATTTAACTCTACTTTTATCTCTGGAAATACCTCTTCTATCCTATCTTTTACATGATATGCCTGCCATAGAGCAAGGTCACTCGCTCTCGTTGCTATAACTAATCTATTCAAAAAACTCTCCCTCTTTTTATTAGAATAAGTCACCAAAGAAACTTTTTACAGAATCAATGATGCCTGTAGTTCAGTGGTGTGCTGGTTCTTTAGTTTCCTCTTCTGCTGGTGCATCATAAAAGGTTCTATATTTTTTTCTAGTTGGGTCCCATACCTCATCTATGTAGATAGTTGGTGTACCTGATACCATCGCTTTTGTAGCCATCTCTTTATCAAATTTAAGCTCTTTGTTTACAGCATCTGTATTTAGTTGCTCTTCTGTTATATTCATAGAGAACTCTTTATTTAGTCTACCCAATACTTTAGTGGCATTTACCTCTCTTGGATTTATCTTAAACTTATACATATCCATAACTTTTTGATTGTTACCTTTTTGATGCTCAACAACCATCGCTCTTGAGATAATATCTGAAACAGGGTGTATTCTTAGTAATGGGAAGTGGTAGTAATAGAGTGCAAAAGTTTTTGGATTATCTACAGTAGCTTTATAGACTTTTGGAATGATAGTTTGACAAAATGGACACTGTGGGTCTGAAAATACAACAATTTTATGTTTTGCATCTTTGTTCCCTGCAATTAGATGCTTATCATCATAAATCTCTTTTTTAAGCTTAGGTTTCAAGATTCGTTTGTAATCTTCTCCTGTTTTCATATTAATTAATGTTGGAGCAAAATATCCATCTTTTACAAAAAGGGTCTCTGGAACAATAACTTTATCAAAAATTGTTGGTGCTTTTTTGACACTAGCATGGATATTTACAAAAAATACCTCCCAGCCTTTTGGATTATCTAAAGCTTTAGTATCGATTATATCAACACTCTCTACTTTTACCTGTGCATTTTGTACCATATGGTTTTTGATGTAAGATTTTACATCTTTTACATCTGTAGAGGCATTAATACTTAAGGTTGTTAGAACTGCTAGACTCAATAATTTCGACATCAATGACATCATCGTCTCCTTGTTTATTTATATTATTTTTATTTTTTGACATTGTACCACCTAATTGTAAATAGAAGGTATATAATAGTGAAATTACTCCTAAAATATCAGTAAAAACCCCTGGTATTATTAAAAGTATTGCTCCTAATAGATATAGAGTGGTAGAGTTATGAAAACTTTTCATATCCAACTTGCCTGTAGAGAGTCCCATCATACCATTTATAATAGGAGTATGTGCATTTTGAAGTAGACCCATTCCAATCAAAAAACTACTAACAATCCAGATAACCGACCAACCAAAACCTATAGACTCTCCCACCTTTAATGATAAAAAAAGCTCTAAAAGTAGAAATGGTATTAAATATATCATTATGTTAATCTCTCTATTAGTAATTCGACAATAGAGTCAAGAGAAACTATCTCTTTGGTCAATCCATCTCGTCGAATCAACTCTACATTACCATTGCTAATATCATTACCAATTACCACAGCATAAGGTATACCTATCAATTCAAAATCTTTTATCTTGACACCAAAACCTATCTTTTTATCAGCTCTATCATCTAGTATAACATCTATACCTTTTAATTGAAGTTCAGAGTAGACTCTTTCTGCTACCTCCATCTGCTCTGCATTTTTTGCTTTAGCTACAATAATATCTACTAAAAAAGGTGCAGACTCTTTTGTCCAAATAGCCCCTTTTTCATCATGATTTTGTTCGATAATACCTGCAAGTAGACGGCTAACACCTATCCCATATGTTCCCATTACAAAGGGTTCAAGCTTCTGATTTTTATTTAAAAACTCTGCTCTCATAGGTTTGGAGTATGTTGTACCTAGTTGGAATATATGCCCTGCCTCTATACCTTTGGTTTGACTTAATGCACCACCACACTTAGGACATACTTTTTCATCTTCTGAAACTACTTCAATATTTGCCCCAAAATCACAAGAATCACATACCATAATTGTATCTTCTCCTGAATCGGCTAATATCATAAACTCTTTAGACCCTGCACCACCAATAGCACCAGAATCTGCCTCTACCACTTTAAACTCTAATCCTAAACGGGTAAATATCTTTTTATAGGTCTCTTCCATCAATGCAAACTCTCTTTGCATATCTTGGGTAGTTGAATGGAAGCTATAAGCATCTTTCATCAGAAACTCACGACCTCTCATCAGTCCAAATCTTGGGCGAACCTCATCTCTAAATTTCCAGTTTATCTGATAGACATTAAGAGGTAGTTGTTTATAAGATTTTACAGTTTGACGCACTAAATTAACCATTGCCTCTTCATTAGTTGGGCTTAGTGTGAAACTATTCTCATGTCTATCTTTGAATCTGAGTAGCTCTTTACCAAACTTATCAGCACGACCTGTCTCTTCCCATAAACTTAGTGGTGTAACCATTGGTAGATGAACCTCATTACACCCTGCTTTATCAAGTTCATCTTTGACAACTGCTCTTACTTTATCCAATGTAATTTTACCTAATGGTAATAGATTATAGAGTCCAGAACCCCCAGATGACTGAATAAACCCAGCACGAAGAAGTAAAATATGTGAGGTCAAAACAGCATCACTTGGTGCTTCTTTCATCGTTGGTATTAGCATTCGAGAAAATCTCATTTTTGTTATCCTTTTTTAAAAATAATTAACATTTTTTAATTTTTGCTTATTATATCTAATGTATCTAACGAAAAGTTAAAGAGATGTAGATTTTAAGCTAAGAGCTAAATTATGCTATAATAGAATAAAAAGTAAAAAGATGAAAAAGTTACC
>JALSOO010000074.1 GCA_026986355.1 Campylobacteraceae bacterium
GTTATTGGTCTAAACTATTATGCTATTGGTGTAGAGAATGTGGGAGGCAAAGATAATAAAAAAGATGACCTAACCAAAGCTCAACTCAAATCAAATATCGCTTTGGTTCGTTATCTAACCAAAAAATATCCAACCATTACAACTCTTATGGGACATCATGAGTATAGAGAGATGGAAAATAGTGAGTTTTGGCTAGAGATGGATAGTGGTTATAGAACCAAAAAATCAGACCCAGGAGATGCCTTTATGAGCAAAGTTCGCAAGGCTGTATCTGATTTAAATTTGAGTAAACCACCCCTACCTAAATAGTTAATTAGGAAAAAGTACTTTTTTATAGAGGGTCTTATAAGACTCTCTCTCCTCTTCTAATATCTTCTTTAGTGATGGAGTAACTTCTCTACTCCTTCCCCAAAGTATAGTTCTCTCTTCATCAATACTATCTACTGTTAATCTGAGTAGATTACCCTTTTTTGTAAGTTTAATATTATCTCTTAATGTTGTTTTTGGATTTGGATAGTTATCTATCACTTTTTGATAAAATTTTCCATCTTTATATGTAAATCCACCAAAGTAACGATTGACTAGAGAGTCTTTTAATTTTGTCACATAATAGAATCCAAACTCTGTATCTGAGAGCTTCTCTATTACAATAGTTGACTCCTCAATTTTGACCTTTTTTCTCCTACCTTCAACTCCATAACCATAAGAGCCTTCAATAAGATTATATATTCCGTAAATATCAGGAATTTCAGAGTTATTGACTCTCTCTTCTTTTATAAAACTATCTTTACTATTTGACAAGTTATTATCTGAAGAGTTACTATCAAATAGATGAGGTATCTTTTTTATAAATTCAGGGGTAAAATCTTTCATCTCTGTCTGACAAGCTGTCAAAAAAAAGAGAATTATAATAGATAAAAGTAAGTGTAATTTTTTAAACATAGGTTTCCTTTTTTGTAATATAGTATATTATAAGTAGAATAATATTCTATCTAAATTAGAAAATAATGAAATTTATAAATTATGTATATTTTTTATATATAATAGAAACTGTTATGATTCTATAGAGATAAAGATAAATATAATTTATCTTTATTTTATCTATTCTATTTGTTCCTGTTATAATCTTAAATTAATAAAAATTAGATTAATATTCCAAATATTATTAAAGATTTAATCTATTATCCTATATTCAGAAAAAGATATTAATTTTCTTATTTTGACAATACTTATCACAAGAAAAAACTAAAAGATTATTAATAATTAAGTTGATAACTACTCAAAACAGAAAAAAATCTAAAAAATAATATCAAAAATAGTAATTAACAGTTACTAATAGTAACAGTTTAAAAAACTAAATTAATTTTAATTTTAAAGTAATTTTAAATTTTTTTTTATAAAAACTCTACTATAATATAAAAGTATTTGATAATACTTAAAACAAAGAGTTTAATGCTTATATATAATATAAGTATTTTTAATTCAAATTCTAACTGAGGAGTAGAGATGAAATTTGTTAAACACATAGTATTACTTTTGTCGTTGATTGTTGTTGCTAATGCAGGTAAAGTTACATGGGGGGCTGATGGGAAGCCACACATTGATATGTCAGGACAAGCACCAAAAGGTTGTCATAATGGAGGAATTAACGCTATAGCAGACGATAATAATAGCACTAAAAAGTGTGATTAAAATGCCTATTTAGTGCATGATATTCATGCACTTATAGATTACTCACACTGAGTTACTATCTGTCCTACAAGGTCTATAAATACAGAGGCTGTTCTTCCATCAATATCTTCATCTATGACTGTTCTATTGATTTCTAGCTCTAACTCATTATCCAAGCCACGCTCTTCTAGCATACGTTCTGCCACTGCTAAACGTCTAAAGACTGCTTCAAGCTCTTTCTCTACTATGTTTTGATTAGCTGTTTTTGCTATCTCAAAATAGCTTGATTGAGGAGTCCGTCCCCAAAAATCACCTCTTACATCTCCGTAATCGTCATCTTCATCAGTATAATTACTCATCATATATCCTCTATTGAATTTGGAATATTATAACAAAAGAGTATTAATGGAGTATTAACTTTGAGGCAATTAAATTAATAAGAGTAAAAATATCCTATTTAAGCTATTTTGTGAGTAGTATCCCCCTAATTGATAGGGGAATAGAAGAAGAAATTAACTATGCGTTAGCCATAGCCTCTTTTGCATACTTTTGACCTAATTCATAAGCTAAAAGGTTCACTTTGTGAAATCTCTCTGGTACAGCTGAAAGCATTGTACTCTTAAGTGTCTCATCATCAATAAGATTCATATAAGTATTTGCAATTGCCAAAGCAACAACTGATTGAGTAAGAACAAGTTTTACTTCCTCTTTTGCAATAGTAATGATTGGAATCTCAACGATATTCCATCTCTTTCTATCTTCATCTGTTGGGAATACAAGGTTTGGCTCTATTACAATCGTTGCACCATCTCTTACACCATTTTTAAAGAGTTGGTATGAAGCATCTGCAACGGATAGCATAAAGTCTACTTCTCCATCAATTGCATGTGGATACCAAATCTCTTCATCATCTAGTTGAATATCAACAACAGTTGGACCACCACGTACTTGTGATGTGTAGGTTGCAGTTTTTACACCAAACCCACCTAAGTTAATTTTAGCAGAAGCGAAAATTTCACCTGCTAAAAGAACACCTTGTCCACCAACACCAGTAAATCTTAATACATTTCTAGCCATTGTGTCTGCTCCTTATATTCTTTTGTCAAAATCAGCTTGTGTGATTTTTCCACGTTTACCTTGATGAGCATCAATAACCATTTGGTAAAGCTCACAGTAATCTTTTTTAGTATCATCATGGTGTAATACACCTGTAGGAAGATAATTTTGTTGCTCTTCAGGAGGAAGTTTATCCCACTTTTTCTTTGGCATACTAATACTATCAATCCAATCAAGTGTATCCATCGCTGCTACCATTTTGTTCTTTCGACCAAGGTTAACGTGACAGTTAGTCAAAGACTCAACATAAGAGAAACCTTTATGCTCTAACGCTTGTTTGATAACCTTTTCAAGTCTTTTTGGTTTACTTACAGATTCACGAGCTACAAAGGTTGCTCCTGAAGCTTCAAGAAGTTTACAACCATCAAAAGTTGGGTCAATATTTCCTACTTTTTGAGTAACTGTCCACATACCTTGTGGTGTGGTTGGAGATGTTTGTGAGTTGGTCAAACCATAGATAAAGTTTTGAATAACAATAAATGTCATATCAATGTTTCTTCTTGCTCCATGAATGGTGTGGTTACCACCAATGGCAAAGGCATCACCATCTCCAGCAACACAGACAACATGTTTATCTGGATTTGCTAATTTGACACCTGTTGCAAACGCAATGGTTCTTCCGTGTGTTGTATGAATAGTATTCATATCAACATAAGAAGAAAATCTTCCTGAACAACCGATTCCTGAAACAACACAAATATCATCTTTGTCAATTCCTAAACTATCAACAGCACGTACAAATGCTTTTAGTACTATACCATCTCCACAACCCCAACACCATAGTGTTGGCATCTTATTTGTTCTTAAATATTGGTCATAATTAAAAGCCATGGTTAAAATACCTCCTTAACTTTATTAATAATATCAGCAGGTGAGAAAGG
>JALSOO010000075.1 GCA_026986355.1 Campylobacteraceae bacterium
TTTTTTTTAAAAATCCCTAATTTTTTTAATTAACTATTAATTATAGTTTAACTATAGTTATTATAATGAAACATATATCAAAGTTATATCTTATTATTATCTTTATGGCTCTAGTTGCTCTCTCTTTTTCTAGTCTATTTTTTCTAAAAGAGAGTCAAAATGATAAGCTTAGAGAGCTAAGCCGTTATGTCATAGATGATTTCCAACAAGGTTTAGCTTATGAAAATGCCGATTTACTCTCATTCTCTTTGGCTCTAGCTGAAAATGGGGCGTTAAAAAATGCCATTACATCCGATAATGAGCAAGAGGCGTATGAGATTTTAAGTGAAATAACAAAACGATTCAAAAAATATACTTACATCAAAACTCTTCGTATACAAATTTTTGACAATGACCTCTTTATATTTGCACAGAGTTGGGGAAATGCTTCTGCAGGTATGCCTATGTGGTGGTTTCGTAATGATTTAGATAAATTAAAAAAGGATAAACGACCAAAAGTTGGTGTAGAGACAGGTAGAAGATTGACATTTAAGGCAACTATACCGATACAAAATGGAAAAACATATATTGGTTATTTGGAGGTCATTAAATTTATTGATGAGTTTGCCAAAAAGTTACATCAACAAGGTATTGAACTCTTTGCTTTGATGGATAAAAAGTATCTCAAAGATGCCCCTTTGATGCAAGATTTTCCATTTCTAAATAGATATATCATTGCCAATAACAATTTCAATAAAAAACTAAAATTTAAAGCAGACTTTATAGATTGGGAGGAGCTAGAGAGCATGGGATATTTTTATAGAGACAAGATACTATATATACTAGAGCCTATGTATAATGGAGCAAGAGAAGAGATTGGCAAATACCTTATGATTCTACCTCCTGAATCAGTTATAACTTATAGGGAAAAATATCAAAACCGTTCTATCTTTACAAGACTAAGTGATAGTGATGTATTTAAAGTAGTAAAATTATGGGAAAAGCCTTCCGATAGTTATCGAGATATAGAAGATAAAAATCTAATAGATTTATTACCTAAGCTAAAAAAAGAGGATAGATTAGATTTAGAACAAAAGGCAAAAAAAGTGTTGCAAGAGTATAGTAAAGATGAACTAATTGATATAATATTGGAAAATAGATATAAAACTAAAAAAATAGGAGAGGTTAGATGAAAATATTTATATTAGAAGATGAGGTTGTTTTAGCTATATCGGTACAAGAGTTTTTAGAAGATTTAGGATATGAAGTTGTTTATAAGACAAATTCACAAGATGCCTTTGATACTATTTATAACAATGCTTTTGATTTATTACTTCTTGATGTCAAGGTAGGTGGAGAGCAAAATGGATTTGAACTTTTATCTTTGTTGCGTCAATACAATATCGCTACACCTGCTATTTTTATCACATCACTAAATGATATAGAAAATCTAACACAAGGATATGCTTGTGGTTGTTGTGATTATATTCGTAAACCATTTGACCTAGCAGAGTTGAAGCTTAGAGTAGAACAGGTTATAAAACTACACTGCTTTAGCTCTTCTAAAGATATAATAGAATTAGCCTTTAACTATAAATTTGATACAAAAAACATGCAACTTACACTAGATAAAACCGTTATATCATTAAGCAAAACAGAGACGAAACTACTAGAACTACTCATCAAACAGAGAGGTTCTGTTGTCACTTATGAGATGTTTTGGGAAGAGGTATGGGGAGAGTGGATAGAACCTACCAATATCCGAGTACAGGTAGGTAATTTACGCAAAAAATTAAAATATGATTTTATAAAAAATATTAGAGGTGTAGGATACAAAATTGACATTTAACTCTAAACAGTTTGCTATAAAATACGCTACGATATATACCTCTATTTTAGCTCTTATCTTGATAACACCTCTTATTATATATATTATGCTACTTTTACAGATAGATAAAGCCAAAGTTGAGCTATCTCTACACGAGCAATCAAAACGTGTTATCTCTTCTATGGAAGGGTATAATAACCGTGATAAAATATATCATATTCCACGATACAAAGAGTACAAAACAGCTCTATATAGTAGCCAATATGAAGAGATATTCTCAAATTTAGATTTTGAATTAACCTCTTTTAGAGAGGGATTTTATATTACAGGTAATCACTACTACCTCATCTATCCTCTACCAAATAAGTACTATTTTGGTGCAAAATATCTTGTAGTATCGACACAACATACAGCCAATGAGATTTATTTCTTTGCACTTTTAACTATTTTAGCTATTCTATTGATGCTTTTTATCTTCTCTCTTCTCCTTCTCAAAAACTTCTCTGCTCCATTTGAAGCTATGAACAGACAACTAGATAATTTTATCAAAGACTCAATGCATGAGATTAATACTCCATTGAGTATCATTAATATCAATTCAGACCTATTTGCCTATAAATATGGAGACAATAAATATCTACAACGTATTAAATCTGCATCTAAGACATTAGCAACTATATATAATGATATGGATTATCTCATAAAAAGAGGTCGGGTTATTTATAAAAAAGAGGAGATAAATTTTAGCTCTTTTTTACAAGATAGAGTTGACTATTTCCAAGAGATTGCAAATCTAAAAAAGATAGAGATAGTAACCAATATAGAAAGAGATATAAACTATCATTTTGCCAAAACAAAACTCCAAAGAGTCATAGACAATACCTTATCAAATGCCATTAAATATAGTCATGACAACAGTTCAATAGAGATAGAACTATATAAAAAAGATAATAAGATTATATTTTCAGTCAAAGATTATGGGGTAGGTATAGCTAATGTAGATAAAATATTCTCACGTTATTATAGAGAAAATGAATCAAAAGGTGGATTTGGGATAGGTCTAAATATCGTAAAAGAGATTATAGATGAAGAGGGAATAGAGTTAGATATAGAATCAAAAGTTGCAGAGGGTACGACTTTTTATTATATTTTTTTGTTGTATTAATAGGGTATACTCAAAAGAGTACACCCTAGATAATCTATTGTGGCACGACCATAACTCTCAATGATTTAAATCTAGCTGTCATTATCAACTCATCAGCTTCATCTCCAAAAATAGCATTAATCCGTGAACGAGCATGATGGAAAGTGCTAAATAGAGTTCTAGGTTTTATCTTATTGGTATATTTCACATTCAATATTGAACTCTCTCCATACTCTGTTTTTAAGATAACTCTATCTCCAAATTTCCCCTCATCTTCTACTGAAGCCAAGAGAGTATCTTCACTATGGTTATTGATAAGTTTTTTTGTATGTTTAGTTTGAGCTGAGTTATTATAATGAGCCAATGTTCTCCCTGTAGTCAAATAGAAACCATCTAGCCCTTGGGTATAAAATTCTTTATCTAAAATCTCTTGAATCATTCCTCTAGGCTCATACTGTTTGTAAACATATTCTCCTAAACCATCTACTGTTCTAAAGTCCAAAATATGTAAAATCGGCGTATCTTCTAAAAATACTGGCCACTGTACCCCACGTTTTCGGTGTCGTGCCAAACGATAATATTGTGCTCCTGAAAAACGTTTGGGAGCGACTTTGGTCACTTCGTCCCAAACCTGTTCAGATGTTTCGTGTTTAAACTCTCCTCCTAGCTTATT
>JALSOO010000076.1 GCA_026986355.1 Campylobacteraceae bacterium
ATATTTCTACTATTGGGCATGAGTTTGGTCATATCCTATGGATTGATACCGATACTGAAATGGTTATGAATAGATTGGGTCAGTTTAAAAATATAGAGGAGTTCAAAGCCACAGCAGGTGGATTGATGGCATTTTTTGAGAATGAAAAAGATGAGTTAAAAAATCATATTGTAGATGATGTCGTTTCAAGAGCAGTAGGATTGATGGCATGGCGTGAAGTAGGAGAGGTATTGCCTTACTACTGTGAGGGGTTGATTCATTTAGATATTCTATTTAAATCAGGTGTTATTAATTATAATGAGAAGATAGAGATAGATTATAGTCGATATGATAAAATGAAAAAACGATACCAAAAAGCATATAAAAAGTTAGCACAACACTATATTGATAAAGAAGATGCCAATATCTATCTGGAAGAGTATGCTAAAAAGATAGATGGAGTTTATCTACCTATAGATAATTATATATCGACTTTTGTTGAAAAGTACTACTCTCAATATAAAAAGATTGGTCAAAAAGTTTTTGATACTCCACCCCATGAATGAGGTGGATTCTTCATCCATAGCCTAAACAGCTATTTTAAGTGAAGCATTTATAGTCAGGTGTACCCCACCTTGACTTATATATATCTAGTTTGTGTGTAGTTTGGTTTTCGCTACAATGCTTTTAATTGCTTATTGGCGTATCCGAAGATTTTAACGCGTACACAAGCTTATTTATAGCATCATAACACAAAGTAGCTTATATCCACCTCTTGAAAGAGGTGGTTTTACGCTACGATTTGATAATTTAAACAAAAAAAAATATAGGATATTCTAATGAGTAAACTTTTAGAGACAGATATAAATGAGCAGTTGCTAGAGATTTTAGGAGAGTTTAATCTAAAATTTAAGAAAATAGAAGATTACTATTTTGTAGATGATAAATTTCCTGGAATTACAGCACAAGTTTTTGAGATGGAGAGATATGAAGATTCTGTTATTATTCAGTTAGATATCCATATTCTTCTACCAAACAATACAATTATAGAGTCATTTGTGGCACACGCTCCTTCGGTAGAAGATGCAATAGCCGAGACATTGGAAGAGTTTGAAGTCAATGTTCTGCATGTTTTAATAGCTGGATTTTGGGAAAATGCCAAAAAAGTTGAAAATGGAGTAGGTTTAGAGCAGTGGGATATAAATGGGTATCGTTGGCAACTAGTTGTAGGTAACTATGGGTATAAAGGTTCTCTTCCTATTGATGATATTGTATTAGATGAGATGTTTGATACTATAAAAGAGGAGATTTTAGCTCTACCTTTAGAAGAGGATATTTATGCTATTCGTACGGTCTATACTAATGTAGGAGATGGACGGAAAGTGACAGAAGCACTCTTAAATAATGAGGAGTTTCCATCATTAGAGAAAAAAATATCTAATCTTCCATGGAAGAGTGTAGAAGATGATTACTACTCTGTACGAAACTTTATTTTAGCAATGAAATTGGAGGAACATTAAAAATTATAGACTTGACAAGCTCTATAATTAATATTATAATCCAAGAAAATTAATGATAGGATATATATATGGACATTGATGTTTTAGCAAATTATGCTGATATTCTTGCTATTCCACTTGCTATAATTGGACTATATTATATTGTTCGTCAATTAAAACTAGCTCTATTAGAGAGTGAGAGAGACCATCAGAGACGACAAGATGAGATGACTTTAAATGCTTATAATACAGTACGTGGAGATTTAAGAGATACAATTAGACGTATTAGAATCAAATTAGGGCTCAAAGATATGTTTGCTGATTTAAGCAAAGAGAATTTAGAGCAGATTATGTCTGATGATATGTTACGTGATGATGTCGCCAAGATGTTAGGATTTGTCAATAAATTTGCAGTAGGTATCAATTATGATGTTTTTAATATCTATCTAGTCAATGATTTAGCAGGAAAACTATTTATTCAAACATTTAAACAGTTTTCTCCTTATATACAGAGAGTTAGAGAGGATTATGATGGTTTTTATAGAGATTATGAGGGGCTTGTTTATAAATTAGAGAAGATTAGGTATGGAAAGGATAATCCTAAGCCTGTAAATAAAAGTTATGACTATTACCACTTTCCACAAGATTTTGGAAAATATCTCTCTACTATTTTTAAGGCTTAATATTAAATATTATTGATTATTTTTTAATCACTAAACTTCTTTTTTCTTGATATAAATCAACCTTTTTATCTATAAAATATTTTAGTATAGATAGAACTTTAAAAAATTAAAATTTATTTAGATTAAATAAAACATAAATAAATATTAATCTTTTAAAGATATTTAATAAAAAGGAGATTTGATGACATTTTCAAATTCATTAGAGTTATTGGCTTTTCATAATGTAGCTTATACGATATATGCTTTTATGATTATATCTATCATTGCATGGTTTGGCTATAACTTGACACGAAAAGAGAAGGCGAAATCAGCTGTTCGTATTCCATTTTATACCTATATAGGTTTTTTAGTTGCAGGAGGGGTAGGACACCATATCTTTACCTATAATACTATTCCTTGGGTATCACAAGATTTATCTCGACATGAGATTAAAGCAGATAAAACCTACACCTTTGAGATAGAGAAACACAAATGGGTCAATATGCCAAAAAGTGTAACGGTTCAGTGTGGAGAGACAATTGAGTTTAATGTACGAAGTCGTGACTTGGTTTATGGTTTTGGACTCTTTAGACAAGATGGCTCAATGGTGATGCAGATGCAGGTCAATCCTGGTACTGATGTCAATGGTATTTTAGACCCTAATGATATTTTATGGACATTTAGACACAATGGCGTATTTGATGTCATGAGTACCGAGTACTCTGGACCTAAAGCGTATGATGAAAAAGGAAATGACCTTATGTTGGTTAAAAAATGGCTCAAAGTTGTGGGTTGTAAAGATGAAGGGGGTAAAAAGTAATGAGTTTTACAAAAACTTTAATAAATGGTACAAATTTTGACCACAAGAGTCTAAATGCTCTTCAAAAGGTAACGCTTAGAGCTGTGGTTATGAGTTTTCTATTTTTTGGATTGGTAGCGATAGAGGGTATGATTATGCGTATGGTTCAAGCACACTCATCAGCCATTCCTGCACAATTTAGTACTCCTGAACACTACTTTTCTATTATGACGGTTCACCCTATTGTGGGTATTTTTGGTTCAACCTATCAGTTAGTTTTTGCTGCTTTTATGTTTTTAGTCCCATTTTTGACTAAAAAACCTCTCTATAGCGTCAAGTTAGCCAATGCTGTTTGGTTACTTATTACTATTGGTACAGCTTTGGCTTGGTTATCTGCTTTCTTTACGCACTATGCACCACTATACACACTATATTGGCCACTTCCAGCTGATACGACACAGTTTAATGTATGGGGTGGAATTGTATTTATTATTGGTGTTGCACTAATTATGGTGGGAACACTTGGATTTATCTACAATATCTATGCAACTATCTTTGCAAGAGTTGGTGTTCATAAAAACAAAACAACCAAAGAGCTTCTAATCTCTGGATTTGGTATTGATGGTATGTTGAACCTTTGGAATAAACTAAGAGGTAAAGCACCTTATACCAAAG
>JALSOO010000077.1 GCA_026986355.1 Campylobacteraceae bacterium
TAGGATTTACTCCTGCATATTGCTCTTTGACTCTAGCTACCAATTTAGATAAAAACAGTTTCATAACCAATACATCACCAATAGCATCATGTGCTTTAATCACAATATTATGTTTACCTGCCTCTTTAGCTTCTAATTTATAAAGTCCCAAAGAGTATCTAAAGTATTGCAGACGATGATAATCTGAATCAGGATAGAGGTGTTTAGCACAACGCAAGGTATCTATTAGTTTCATTCTATTTACAAATCCCTCTCGTTCCAACATTCCTAAATCAAATTTGATATTATGAGCAATCAAATAGTTACTCTCACTATTTAACCCTGCTAAATCTTGATAAAATCGTGTCGATTTAAAGTTAACTTTTCCCTCTAACATCTCTGGAGTAATATTGTGTACCTCCATCGCTTCAAACTTGATAGGAACATCACAAGAGCATAACTCATCATAAACTTGAACCTCTCCTTTTGCACCTACTACCATAGCTCCTATCTGAATGATTTTATCATCATCTTGATTACCTGTTGTCTCTGTATCAAATAAGACATATTTAGTCATTTTTTATCTTCTTTTCTCTTTTTTATATTCTCTTTAAAATTTTTTATATAGTTATAAAATGATTTTAACTCTTCTGTAAATGAACTACCTCTATTGAAGTATCGTGTTTGGATTTTTCTCCAATTAACTTTTATCTTCTCTTTAAGATTTGACATTTTAGCCATAATTGATTTATATATCTCTAAATCTTTTAACCAATCCAATCCACTCATCAACTTATCATACAGCCAACTAAACCAACCAAAAGTTAAAAGCTTCTCTTTGGATACGTTGAACAACCAAAAAACAAAGGCAGCAATAGGTATCTTAGCAATATATAGGAGTAGTCCAACTAGAACTTTACCCTGTATAAAAAATATCCCTGCTAAAATACCTGCACCCTCAACCCCAAAAAGAAATAGAGTAAAGAAGAGCAAAAGAGTATAACGATTAGTCTGCTTTATCCTTGTTTCTAATTTTTTAGTAATATGAAGAGATTCAATCTTCTCATATATAGGTTTAGCGATACCTTCCCAAATAAGCTCTTCAAACAGTATAAACAGAAAAACAAGTAGAAACTCTATAACTAATAGCAGTCGTTGTGCAATTTTTTGTAAAAAATTCACAGATTAATCCCTTCTAAAAAATATGGGGTATTATAACAAATAATAGATGAAGTGGAAGAGGAGGGAGAAGTTCCCTCTTGAATAGTGTGCGAGAAATTACGCAAAAGCAAAGATTATTTTCTTCTGAGCTCTTTAATTCTAGCTTTTTTACCTTTTAATGCTCTAAGGTAGAATAGTTTAGCACGTCTAACTCTACCACGTCTAAGAACAGTAATACTCTCAATACTTTCAGAGTATAGTGGGAAAATTCTCTCAACACCAACTGAGTTTGCACCAATTCTTCTAACCATCATTGTACGACCTGTACCTTGACCTCTTAGAGCGATACAAACACCCTCATAGTTCTGAACTCTACTCTTATTTCCCTCTTTAATTCTTACAGCAATTCTAAGTGTATCTCCTGCTCTAAACTCTGGAACTTCTTTGTTTTCTAATTGAGCCTGTTCAAAACTTTCAATATATCTATTTCTCATCATACTACCTTTGTATTATTTCTCTAATAAACTAGAGTTGTTTATGCATATCAGGTCTAAAGTATTTTGTTTTACACTTTGCCATAGCATTTTTTAAGTCCGAAATTTTAGCGTGATTTCCCTTTAACAACTCTGATGGAACGCCAATTTCATTATAAATTTTAGGTTTACTAAACGATGGTGCTTCTAATAGAGACTCTTCAAAACTCTCAACACTCAAAGAGTCACTATTACCAAGTACACCATCTACATTTCTTGCAACTGCATCACACATAACCATTGATGCCAACTCTCCACCTGTCAAGATAAAATCACCTATAGAAAAAAGCTCATCTGCTATCTCTTCTATAAAGCGTTCATCTATCCCCTCATACCGACCAGATACAAAAACTACATGCTCTTTTTTTGCTAAACGTTTAGCATCATTTTGTTTAAAAGTCTTGGCTACAGGTGTAGATACAACAATATGAATAGTCTCTGAATGCTCTTTGATAGCTTTAATAGTATCAAAAAGAGGTTGAGGAGTCATCAACATTCCTGCACCTCCACCAATCATAGGTTTATCTACTTTGCCATGCTTATTAGTAGTGTAATCTCTAGGATTGATATAATCAATATCTATGAGACCTTTATCTATAGCTCTAGCCAAAATAGAGTCTGAAAAGTAACCCTTGATAAGTGAGGGAAAGAGTGTTACAAAAGAGAATTTCATCTATGAAGCTTCTAAAATCTCTTTGGCATCTTTGGTAATAATACGTTTAGATTCAATCTCTTTTTTGAGAATATATCTATCAATATAAGGGATTAGAAATGTTTTAGCAAATCCATCTTGTATCAATTTCTCATCTGTCTCTACAAATAGATAATCCACATCAGCCAAGCGTTGCATTTCAGAAATCTTGCCCAAAACAACACCCTCTTCTACAATAGAACAAGCCTCTATCTCAAACCAAAAGTGTTCATCTTCTTTTAGTTCACACCGTTCTCGTGTCTCTTCTAATGAAGCATATATTTTTGTATTGGTCAATTTTCTTGCATAATCAACACCATCATAACCCTTAAAAGAGATAATGCCTCGTGCTAAATTTACTCTATTGACCTCAAGTAATCCAGAAGTGGATTCAAACGTATAACCTGCTTTGAACTGTTCGGGGAAATCGGTATGAAGATGGAGCTTTAAATCTCCATAAAGCCCATGTGTTTTACCGACTTGGGCGATAAGAAAGCGTTTAGGGAGATTCATCTACTATTTTTTAGACTCTACATTAACACGATAATTTGAACCACCCTTTGCTTTACACGCAGAGATTACCGTTTTGATAGAATTAATCATTCGCCCCTCTTTACCAATAAGCTTACCAACATCTTGGCTATTAGCCACAATAGTAATCTCATTATAGTTCTCCTCGATATTTTTGACAGATACAGAAATATCTTCTGGATGGCTAACTAACAGTTTGGTATATTCAGTGACGAAATCAACAACCATTTTATTTTCCTGTAATTTTCTTAACTCTATTACTCATTTGAGCACCAACAGAGACCCAGTAGTCTAATCTCTCCATATCAACAGTCAAATTATCCTCTTTAATCATTGGATTATAGTGACCAATTGATTCAATCCAACCACCATCTCTTCTTTTTCTACTATCTGTTACTACGATTCTATAAAATGGCATCTTTTTTCTACCCATTCTTGTAAGTCTAATTGTTGTCATATTAATTCCTTTAAATATCTATTTATTCAGTAAATTAGGTTAACTACTCCTAATACACAATAAAATTGTGGAGTTGTCTACTGAAACAACTACAAATAAGTACTGACAACTACTCTTAATGAGAAAACACTCATCAACACTTGAAATGGAATTTTATCTAATTATCTATTAAATAAAATTGAAATCTTTTAATAGAGAGGAATCCTCTC
>JALSOO010000078.1 GCA_026986355.1 Campylobacteraceae bacterium
ATTTTATTATGCTTAAATGTTTAATTAATATAACAAAAGATTAGTTTTTGCAATAAAGGTAACATCTCCTATTGAACTATACTTTTATAAGTAAGTGGTGCTAAAATTAGAAAAAAATTTTTACAATAAAGAGACTCAATGACCCAATCAGATTACATAAAGAAGATAGAAGTTTTAAAACAATGGGCGTTTGCTTATTATGTGGAGGATAACCCTTTAGCAACAGATGAAGAGTATGATAGACTCTATCATAAAATATTGGATTATGAGATAGCAAATCCTACTAAAGTAGTAGAAGATTCACCTACCAAACGAGTAGGGGGTATTGTTCGTGAAGAGTTCTCTAAAGCTAAACATATCAAACGTATGTGGAGTATGGAAGATGTTTTTACTAAAGATGAGGTAGCAGAGTGGCTTGATAGAACTGTTAAAAATATAGGAGTTACCTCTTACTTTTGTGAACCAAAGTTTGATGGGGCAAGTATGAATCTACTCTATAATGAGGGTAAGTTAGTTCGAGCTATTACACGAGGAGATGGAGTTGAAGGAGAGGAGGTTACAGATAATGTTCGTACTATTCGTTCGATTCCCCTCACTATTGAGTATCAAGCTCTTATAGAGATTAGAGGAGAGGTTGTTATACGCAAAGATGATTTTGAGATAATTAATCAAGAGAGATTAAAAGAGAGAGGAACACTCTTTGCCAATCCAAGAAATGCAGCATCAGGGAGTCTAAGACAGCTTGACTCCTCTGTTACAGCTAAACGGCGTTTAGTCTTTTATCCTTGGGGGGTAGGAGAGAATAGTTTAGAGCATACTAATCTATCTGAAAAGATGAACTATATCTACAATTTAGGCTTTTTAGCACCACCATTTATTAAAATATGTCAAACTATTGAAGAGATAGATGATTTTTATAACTTTTTAATATCTAAACGTGATGATATTCCTGTGATGATGGACGGAATGGTTATCAAGATTGATGATATAGAAAAGCAGGAGCAATTGGGTTATACTGTAAAATTTCCTAAATGGATGTCTGCCTATAAGTTTCCTGCCGTAGAGAAAGTAACACAAGTTAATGATATTACAATTCAAGTAGGACGAACAGGAGTCCTAACGCCAGTAGCAGAGGTTGAACCTGTTGATTTAGATGGTGCTACTGTTGCTAGGGCTACTCTACATAATTTTGAAGAGATTGAGCGAAAAGGGTTAAAAATTGGCGATAGTGTTATTATTATCCGTTCAGGAGATGTTATTCCTAAGATTACAAAAGTATTGGTAGATAGACGTGATGGAACGCAAAGAGATATTGTTAGACCAACCTCTTGCCCTACTTGTGGTTCAGATGTTTTAGATGAGGGAAGGCTTATTAAGTGTCAAAATATGGATTGTCCAGATAGAGTTATCAACTCCATTATACACTTTGCTAAAAAATCTTCAATGAATATTGAGGGTTTAGGCTCAAAGATTGTTGAGATTTTAGTAACCAAAGGTAAGATAAGAGATATTTTAGGACTCTACTCTCTAAAATATGAGGATTTAGAGGATTTAGATGGATTTAAAGAGAGACGTATTCATAGATTGCTAGAGGCTATATCTACTACAAAAGGTACTACTCTTTCCAGAGTTCTATCTTCTATGGGTATAGAGCATATAGGAGAGGTAGCTAGTAGAGCTATTGCTTTGGAGTTTGGATTAGATGTCATTGATGTAACTAAAGAGCAGTTGATTGAGATTGATGGTATAGGCGAAGAGATGGCAAACTCTTTTTTAGAGTTTATGCGTGTTAATCGTGAGTTTGTTTTGAAACTATTTAATAAAATTGAACCTAGAGTAGAAGATAAAATAGAAGCTAAAGATAATATATTCAAAGATAAAACGGTAGTCTTGACAGGTACAATGAGTGTTGGTCGTAAAGTTATAAAAGAGTTAATGGAAAATCTAGGAGCAAAGGTAGGTAGTTCTGTTAGTAAAAAGACAGATTTTTTAATCTATGGAGATGATGCAGGGTCTAAATATACTAAAGCTATTAAATTAGGAGTAAAAACTCTTACTGAAACAGAGATGAGAGATTTACTCTAAGAGAGAGGGTTAATATCCCTCTTTCTCTATAAACGTATTAAATCTATCTTTATAAATCTGTGTATAGCTTTTTTTTGCATCAGCTAAAGCTGATGATAGGCTTTTATCCTCTTTTTTACCATCTTCTAAAACTCTTGTCCATATTATAGTTCTTTTCCCAAATGAACCTTTTACAACCAATTTGAGACGTTGTCCCTCTGTGATTAGTGTAATATTATGGTTTAATGTAGTAATTTTACTATCTCCATCAACAACTTTATTTAGAAATGTTCCATCTCTGTATCTAAAAATTCCAAATAGACCATTTGCTATTGCTTTTTCATCTTGTACTGCATAGTAGTATCCAAAGTTTTGGTCATCTAGTTTTTCAATAACCATATAGGCTTTAGAGACGCTTTTTTGATGGTCTGTACCTCTTTCAAGCTCATAATTACCAGCTATATCGGGTGCAATTGATTTGTCCTCTTCATAAACAGTTCTATTTTCTAACATACTAATTTGTGGAGATATAGGAAGGGACTCAAGTGTCAATGCTTTAGACTTTGTAGTCTTGTTTATATCAATATTGGAAATAGTTGAGTTCTTTGTATTGTTTGGATTTGTACATCCAAGTATAAAGAGAGAAATAAGTGTTAAAATTAAAGGCATTAAAGCTCCTACTATTTTTAAATTTTAAAATATATACATTATATTACAGAAAGGATAATCAAAAATTAATAAAGAACGTTTTAAAAAATTATTTTTTTGATAAATATGCTATATTACACAAAACAATTTTCAAACTAGAGGAGATAAAAAATGAAAGCAAATAACATAAGTAAAAGCTTAGAGAAGTTAATAGAGGCACAGATACCTGTCTTTGTATGGGGTAGCCCTGGGATTGGGAAATCTTCTATTATTAAACAGATAGCAGTTGAGAAAGGCTTGGCGTTTGTCGATTTGCGTCTCTCTTTGCTTGACCCCACAGATTTAAAAGGTATTCCTTTTTTTGACAAAGATAACCATGAAGCTGTTTGGGCAAGTCCAAATTTTTTGCCCAAAGAGGCAGACTCAAAGGGTATTTTATTTTTAGATGAGATAAATACAGCACCTCCATCTGTTCAGGCATCGGCTTATCAGTTGGTACTTGACAGAAAAGTAGGGGATTATGAGCTACCAAAAGGGTGGAGTATTGTTGCTGCTGGAAACCATGAGAGCGATAGAGGGGTGGTTTATAGAATGCCACCACCTTTGGCAAACCGTTTTGTTCATTTGAGTATGGAGGTTAGTTTTGAAGATTGGAAAGGGTGGGCGTATGATAATGAGATTGATAGCTCTATTATCGCTTTTTTACAGTATGATGAGAGTAAGCTTTTTGAGTTTGACCCCTCTAAAAATCAGAAATCATTCCCAACCCCACGCTCTTGGGAGTATGTACATAAGATTTTAGCTTCAGAGCTTGAGCCTGTTTTGCTTATGGATA
>JALSOO010000079.1 GCA_026986355.1 Campylobacteraceae bacterium
CTCTCCCCAACCAAAGCATTGACCACCTTAGGATTTCCTTTTCCTTTTGTGGCTTTTAGTACTTGACCTACAAAAAAGCCAAATAGCTTACTATTTCCATTTTTAAATTTCTCTACATTTTCAGAGTTTGTAGAGATGATATTATCAATAATAGGCAATAGAATATCTGGGTCACTTATCTGTATAAGTCCTTTTGATTTGACAATTTGTGTTGGATTTTCTCCACTTATAACCATCTCTTCAAATAGTTGTTTGGCAATTTTGGTTGAGATAGTTTCATCATCTATCATTTTTATAAGTTCAGATATATCTTTGGGAGTAAATTTTAATTCATCTATACTCTTATGTTTTAGCTCTCTAGCTACTTCGTTGGTTACCATATTTGCAATAGATATTGGACTATTCAATAGAAGTAGTGCTTCATGATAAAAATCAGATAGCTGTTTATCACGAGCTAAGGTATTGGCTACTTCACTGTTTAATTTAAGTTCCTTGGTGTACTTATCAAAGAGTGCTTGTTCAGCTTCATTCATGGGAATAACATCTCCATCTATTTGTACTTTTTTTGTTTGAGTAGGCTTTTTGATTTTTTGATTTTTACCCTTTTTCTTATATGAAGACTCCTTTAATCCCACTATTTTATTAAAAATAGGCTTATCATCACTGTAGTCGATAGGGTCAGCATAGAAATATCCCTCTCTCTCAAATTGGAATCTTACATCTACTTTTTCACTAATAACAGCAGGTTCAATAAGTGCATCTTTTATTATTTTTAAAGAGTTAGGATTTAAATCCTCTATACCTTCTGGTAATTCAGATTTAAAGAGTCTCTCATAGAGTCTTACTTCTATTTTTTTTGCACTTTTAGCTTCAACCCATTGTATTGCACTTTTAACTTTGATACCACTCTTATCTGAACCACTTTTAGAGTTTGGATAATATTTTGCTTCTATCTCTATTATTTCTCCTTTGGAGTTTTTGATGATATTATGGCAATGAATAATATAGGCATATTTAAGTCGTACAGGTTGGGTTGGTGTGAGCCTAAAGTATCCTTTTGGAGGGTTTTCTTCAAAATCACTTCTATCAATATAAATCTCTTTTGAAAATGGTAATATTCGTGTCCCCTCTTTTGGTACATCATGAGGGTAATATGAGGCTTCTATATTTTCATCTCCATTATAGTTTGTTATGGTTACTTTGAGTGGATTTAGAACCGACATAACTCTTGGTACTTTGCTGTTTAAATCATTTCGTATAGCAAACTCTAGCTGTGCCACATCTACCACAGAGTTTGATTTTGCTACACCAATACTATCACAAAAGTTCAATATAGATTCAGGTGTATAACCTCTTCGTTTATATCCTGCAATAGTTGGTAGTCTTGGGTCGTCCCAACCATTTACTTGACCACCTTCTACCAACTCCAATAGCTTTCTTTTACTCATAACTGTATAGTTAATATTTAGACGTGCAAACTCATGTTGATAGGGTCTTGGTGGTGTTAGTTCAAGTGTCTCTAATACCCAGTTATAAATATCACGATTGTTCTCAAACTCTAGTGTACAGATAGAGTGAGTTACCCCTTCTATATAGTCAGATAGACAGTGTGCAAAGTCATACATAGGATAGATTGCCCACTCATCTCCTGCTCTAAAATGGTGTGCATGTTTGATACGATATAGTAGTGGGTCACGCATCTTCATATTTGCTGATGACATATCAATTTTTGCTCTTAGGACATGTTCTCCATCTTGGAACTCTCCATCTTTCATCTTTTTGAATAGTTCTAAGTTCTCTTCGATTGAACGATTTGCATATTGACTCCGTTTTCCTGCTTGGGTAACTGTTCCTCTATACTCTCTCATACTCTCTTCGGGTAGACTATCTACATAGGCTTTTCCCATTTGAATAAGTTTAATAGCATAATTATATATTTGATGAAAATAGTCAGAAGTGTAACGTACATTTTTATCCCATTCAAATCCTAGCCATTTTACAGCATCTTTTAGTGCTTCTACATATTGAGTATCTTCTGTTGTGGGATTGGTATCGTCCATTCTTAGATTACAGCTACCTTGATACTCTTTGGCAATACCAAAATTAATAGTTATAGATTTTGCATGTCCTATATGTGGAAATCCATTTGGTTCTGGAGGAAATCTAGTAATTATCTTCTTATATCTTTTTTCTTCTAAATCTTTTTCGACTTCTCTTCGTAAAAAATCTTTGCTTTTATTCATTTTGTTAACCCTTTGATTGTGAGGATATAATTTTAACAAATTGTTTGTTCTACATCGCTTATCACATCTATTAGCCCTATATATAGGTATTTAAAAGCCATTTTTGATAAATTTACTATTTAATGTTTTAAAAAGAGCAATAAATTTGATAAAAATAAACATTTCATGTTAGAATACCTCTATGAAACAAGAAACGGCACTTAATATATTAAAATCAGGTAAAAATGTCTTTATCACTGGTTCAGCAGGTACAGGTAAAACCTATTTACTCAATCAGTATATTCAATATCTAAAAAAAAGAGGTATCTATCCCACGATTGTTGCACCTACAGGAATTGCTGCCTCACATCTAAAAGGACAGACGATACACTCATTTTTTGCTTTGGGTATACGTGATGGTGTGGTCGATAATGGGTATATCAACATCTTATTAAAGAAGAAATATTTAAGGAGTAGATTTGAGAAGTTGCAGGTACTGATTATTGATGAGGTCTCTATGGTCTCTCCTGAGATGTTCTCTTCTATGGATAGGATTTTATGTGCATTTAAAAAGAGTGCAGAAGCATTTGGTGGAGTACAAGTAGTTATCTCAGGAGACTTTTTTCAGTTACCACCAGTTAGTAGAGAGTTAAAAGAGAAACGTTTTGCTTGGCAGAGCCATGCTTGGAAAGCGTTGGAGTTGCAAAGTTGTTATCTTCAAGAGAAGTTTAGACAAGAGGATAATAGATTGATTCAGATACTTGATGATATTCGATTAGGTAGTGTTTCTGAAAATTCATATAATCTTTTAAATAGTCGACTCAATGCCAAACTAGATATAGATTTTAAACCAACTAAACTCTATACACATAATTTTGATGTAGATAGAATTAACTTAGATGAGTTAAAGCAACTAAAGGGTAAATCTCATATCTATCACTACACCTCCAAAGGAGAAGAGAAAAGCATAGATAAGATTTTCAAAACAGCCTTGGTAGTCAAGATATTGGAGCTAAAAAAAGATGCTGTAGTTATCTTTATAAAAAATAATCCCGAACAAGAGTATATCAATGGTACAACAGGTGTGGTAGTTGGTTTTGAAGGAAATACTCCTATTGTCAAGACTACAGAAGGTAAATTGATAAAAGTAGTATCTGAAGATTGGATTTTGGAAAATGATGAGGGGGAGAATCTTGCTACCGTTTCTCAGATACCATTACGTCTAGCTTGGGCGATTACTATTCATAAATCACAAGGAATGACACTAGATTCTGCTCAGATAGATTTATCTAAAACATTTGAAGTAGGACAAGG
>JALSOO010000080.1 GCA_026986355.1 Campylobacteraceae bacterium
TATTACTCTTAAGTTCTACCATATTAGCTTCTGACTCTTTTTGGTCTAAACTAATTGATATAGAAGATGAGTTTTTTAATCAAAATAGTATATTAAATCTAATTGAACAGGATAGTAATCAGACTATTTTAGATAAAAACAGTACCACAACTGCTATGCTTGATAAGCAGTTTGCTACTTTTGCTTTATTAATTAATCTACTAAAAAATAATCCCTACTCATTAGATGTCAATAGTACTCTATTTGTTGATATAAAAAAGAGTAGTAGAGAGATTCGTAATCTAAAATTAAAAATAGATACAAATAGAAAATATGGATATATTCAAGCTGTTCAAAGAGATAGAATCAAGCTAAAATCACTAGAGCTTAAAGAGCAGATATATAACTTTTTTAAATATACCTCTAAAAACTGGACTCTATTAGAAGAGGATAGATTTATTAAATTTATAGAAGATACCCAAAAAAAGTTACATAGCAATATAGAGATTGACAAGAGTATAAAACTCTTTAATTCGATAAAAAATCAGAAAGGAGCTATTCCTAATATAATAAGAGATAAATTTTTAGTTTTATCTAAAGATTACTATTTCTTTGACTCTATATTGAATTATATGAGACTAAACATCAATATCTTTAGTTATTACTCTATTAGTAATTGGTTGAAATTGGATAATCTAATCAACTATATAAATCAGCAAGAGACCTCTAAAAAAGTCAATCTATATCTTCGCTATCTCAAGATTGATGCAGGACGTATTACACTATTTTTTATTATTATTATATTTTTTATAGTTTTGAACTATTTGGTATATAAAAGATTATATAACTATTTCAAAGCAAAGATATTAGAGGTAGAAGATGAGACAGATGATATTCTTATTGCCAATCTCAATCGAATACGAATTCCAATATCACTCCTTATTAATGGGATTGGACTTCAATTGGCATTGGAGATATTAGATTATCCAAATAGCTTAGAAAGCAAAACACAACTCTACTTCTCTATATTTTTTATTGTCATTGTGGCTTATATCATTATGCAGATAATAGAAAATATATTTTTTATCTATTTTCACTCTTCAAACAAGAGAAATATTACATTACGAACAGAGCTTATAAATCTGATACTATCTGTAGCTAAGTTTATAATCTTGTTGATTGCACTTCTTGTTATTTTTGTAAAGATGGATATAAATATATCAGGGGTAATTGCTTCATTGGGAATAGGGGGGTTAGCTGTTGCCTTAGCTGCAAAAGATACACTCTCCAACTTCTTTGGACTTATCAAAATTATATTTGATGAATCTTTTTCACAAGGAGATTGGATAAAGACGGCTGATGTTGAGGGTACGGTTGTAGAGATTGGATTTATCTCTACTAAGATTAGAACTTTTGATAATGCTATGATTACAGTACCAAATGAGAAGTTGGCAAATACATCACTCAAAAATTGGTCAAAGAGAACTGTAGGAAGACGTATAAAACTCTATATCGGTGTAACTTACAACTCAAATCCACAAGATATTCAAAATGCGATAGATGAGATAAGAGATATGCTTATCTCTCATGATGGTATCAGTACCTCTGCAAAGATAGATAAAAGAGAGATAATCAAACATCACCATAGAGTGAGCAATAAGTTTGTATCACTTGATAATAAGTTGGGAATCAAGAGTAATCTAATGGTTCATTTAGATAAGTTTTCAGACTCTTCTATTGATATTCTAATCTATACTTTCTCTAAAACTACAAATTGGAAAGAGTGGTTAATCATAAAAGAGGATATTTTATATAAAATTTGGGAGATTTTAGAGAAGAATAGTTTAGAGTTTGCCTTCCCATCACAAAGTATCTATATTGAAAAAAATTAATACCATTTATAAAAAATGGTATTTTTATTTTTTAAAGCTCTATTTTTAGTGCGTTTAGTGTCTCATACGTGATTCCACCTGTTGCCAAAGAGTTATCTCGTTGATATTTATCAAGAATCTGACGTGTACCTCTTCCTAATACTCCATCAACTTTACCAATATTATATCCTTTCTCTTTGAGTGCATATTGAATTTTTTTGATAACCTCTTTATTCATATTGGTTTGACATAAAATTCTCTCCCAGCTTTGATGGCTGTCGGATATTTTCTCTTTTTTTGTTAACATTTTGTATTGTGCTTCTATAGGTGTTTTAACCTCTTTTGCCTCTTCTACAAGTTTTTTAACTTTCACTACTTTATATTTTGGTTCTGTAGTAATCTCTTTGACCGATGCATTACTATCCAAGATACTTTTTGTAACTTTTATATGTTGTGCAGGTGTCTCTGTTAGACATATCTGATGACCTGTGTATATCCATTTCTTCTCAACATTATTTCCTACTTTTATCCAAGAAAATTCAGGTTTTGTATCAAGTACTTTTTTCTCAATTGTTTTTATTTTAGCTGGAATTGTTACTGTTTTTGTTGAGGCTTCTACAATAAGTTTTTTTACTTTAATCTTTGTAGTTTCAGCAGGAACTTCTATAACTTTTACACTTGCAGGAGTTTTTACAACTTTTTTCTTAAGAGTTTTATATTTTGCAGGAATTTTGATTAGACACATAATCTCTCCTGTTGCTCCATTTAATTTTTGAGCTGGATTTACACCCTTTTTCCATACAGTTTTTGCTTTTTCTACCAATACTTTTTCCTCTTTGTACTCATAGGTAGCAGGTATAGTAACTGTTTTTTTATAGGCAGGTTTTATCTCAATACTCTTTTCTACAGTTTCATATTTTGCAGGAATAATTTGAATCTTTTCTCTTTGGGGTTGTGTGACAATATTTTCTGTTATTGTTTTGAATTTTTGTGGAGTAAAATACTCTTTGAAACAAGTTTGAGGGGTAGTGCTTTTTAAATCAACTCCTTTGATTTTGGCTGCAACTAGAATCTCTTTACTTACAGGAGGTGCATTGTGTTTTAAACTTGTTTTCCATATACGCATACTTGGTTTTATCTCGATATTTTCAGTAACTTTTCTATAATGTGCAGGTGTAGATATAAGTTTTTTACTTTGTGGTGCTACCTCTACTTTTTCATTAACCCACTCATATTTAGCAGGAATAATAGAAATCTTCTCTGATGCCTCTTGAACTAATACTTTCTCTTCAACGGTCTTATATTTAGCTGGAATAACAACTTTTGCATAACACTCTCCTGCCTTTGCATTTGGTGGAACCAAAGATACCTCGGCATGAATAGTTGATAGAGGTAGCAATAGACCCAATAGTAGTGTGGAATAATTTCTTCTCATTCTCTTTCCTTTTAGTAACATATATAATAACTATTATATACTTAATTCTGTTAAAAATTAGATATATTTATTAAGTAACAATAATATTTAATTTTTATTTAATAGTATTACTCATTTCGTAATACCGTTAAAGGGTCTGTGGTAGAGGCTTTTTTTGCTGGATA
>JALSOO010000081.1 GCA_026986355.1 Campylobacteraceae bacterium
ATACATTCACTACACCTAATGTCTCTACTAAAGGTAGAGTATTCAAATCTATATCTTTTTGAACCTCTTTATACTCTTTGGGACTTTTTATTTTAGGTTTATCCTCTAAAACAAAAGGTTTTGATTCAGAGATAACCTCCCAATTATGAAAATTCTTGGCTTCTTCTTTTGATAGTGTATATATAGTTGGTTGTTCTCCTAAGATAATACCCTCTTTTACTGTTTTTATTTTTTTACTAACTTCTATCTTCTCTGCAATTTTCTTTTTTCTCTTTAACTTTTTTTGCTTAGTAATTTTTCTTCTCTTTTTGGCGTTTTTTATTTTATTAAAAACTTTTTTATTCTTTTTCTTTTTAATTTTTTTTTCTTCTTTACTCTTTATATCTTTTGTGGCTTTTTTTAGAGTATCTATAACCTCTTTTGCTACTTCATTTTTTGGTAATTCTGCATTATTAAAGGTCTCTTTTGTCTCTTTTTTTAGTTTCTCTAAAATTTCATTATTATCTTCCTCTTTTACAGATTTTGGTATGATAATGGGTTTAATTATAATAGGTTTAGACTCTTCATTCTTTGAAAATATTGAAAATGGATATAAAGCAGTTGTAAATAGTAGTATAGATAAAAAAAATCTCTGAACAAGCATAAATTTCCCTTTAAAATTTAAATGTAACTAATTCTCCACGTTTAAGTCTTGGAAGTATATCTATTTTTATTTTTCTAATCAAGAAACTCTTTTTTATTATAGGTATTTTCTCATCATAGCTTATTTTTTTAATTCTATTATTATAATATTTAAATAGAAAAGAGGCTAAATCTTTTTTTAGTTCCTCTTTGGTTAGTATCTTTATTGTATCGTCTAGGAGCAACTCGGTGACTTTAGAACTCTCTTTTTTTGCTATAACTAAACTAAATATAGACTCATACTCTTCAAACATTCTTGGTTCTATTACCGATATTACTTCTTTTATAAGCTCTCTATTCTCAATTAATGTCTTGATAATACTTAATTTACCTGTATCATCTTTGGTTGATTTTATGGTTAATTCAACTCTTTTGCTCTTTTTATCTCTCTTGTAGGATTTAACTTCTGATTTTTCTCCTCCAAATAACTCCTCTCTAACATCTAAAATGGTAGAAGCATGGAGGATATAGGAGTCTCTGATAATAGGACTCAATTCATCTAAATATCCTTTTATCTCTTTGAAGCTTTTCTCTTTTTCAATAGGATTTTTTAAATCATATTTTTTTGCTATCATCTCAATAACAAAGGGAATCATAGCTTGACCACTTCTCAATAGCGTTGCAACCTCCTCACTCTTTCCCATAGCAATCATATCAGCAGGGTCAGCTCCATTTGGAAAGAGAACGATAGAACCATCAAAGCCACTTTTTGTTAATAAGATAGAGGCTTTCACTCCTGCATTGACTCCTGCTTTATCCCCATCATATGCCAATATAATATGTGGCTCTCCTTTTCGTAAAATGGGTAGATGTTCAACAGTCAAAGCCGTTCCCAATGTGGCTACTGCTTCTCTAAATCCAGCTTGATGAAACATTATTACATCTAAATATCCCTCACATACAATAAGTTTTTTATTTTTATAGATACTCTCTTTTGCTTTTGAGTAGCCATAGAGAAGTTGAGATTTATTAAAGAGTTTTGTTTGAGGAGAGTTGATATATTTAGCAGGGTGATTTGTAATTGTCCTCCCACCAAAACCTACAATAGACCCTGTTGCAGAGTAGATAGGAAATGTAATACGCTCCGTTAAACGTGCATAAAAACCACCACTCTCACGCTTATCAATAATCCCTGCCTCTTGTGCTTGTGCTAAAGGTAGAAGATTGCTCGATAAAAAGTTCATAAGTTCAGAGCTGTTTCCAACATATCCTATACCAAACTTCTCTATAGAGTTTTGATTGATACCTCGTTTATGCAGATATTTTTTTGCAACTACCCTACTATCTAAGTTTTTACTATACCAATGTTGAACCTCTTCTAAAACTCTTCTACTTTCAGAACTGTTGTGTGTGCCTTTGGTATATTTTAGAGTAAAATTCATCATTGATGCTATCTTTTCTAGTGCTTCTGGATAGTTTAGTTTCTCATACTCTTGAACAAACTTAATCGCATCACCACCAACTTGGCAACCAAAACAGTGATAAATCTGTTTACTTGGACTTATCACAAAACTTGCAGTCTTCTCCCCATGAAATGGGCATTTTGCCTTAAAATTTGCTCCTGCTTTTTTTATCTCTATATAGTTTGAGATAATGTCAACAATATCAATATTATCTTTTAGTTGTTCTATGGATTGGTTATCTATCATAACGATATTATATCTAATATGTTAAAATATAAACAAAAAGGCAACAACACGTGGACAACATTCTTCCTGCCTATAATGACCCTCTATTTAGTATTTTAGTTATTGTCATTCTTATACTTATTGTTGCTATTAGCTCTTATGTCATGGGAAATATCAAAGAGGAGCGAAAAGAGAAGAGTCTCAAACACTTCTTAAATCGCTTTAGTACCCAAGAGACCTTTTTAGAGATAGAAGAGATGCCTTTTGAACCTAAGCTTATTAAGCCACTAAAGCATTTAGCTTTTGCCTTTAAAAATCAAGGGGAGTATCAAAAAGCGATAAATCTAAATCTATATCTGATAGATAATATCTCTAATTTTCAAGAGAAAAAAGAGATTTTAGAGCAGTTAGGAGAGACCTATCTAAAAGCAGGTTTCTTAAAACGTGCCGAGACTATATTTTTGCAAATATTGCATAAATATCCACGAAATATAGAGGCATTATATTATATAGGAGTGGTATATGAGATGCTTAATGAGTATGATAAAGCTTTGGAGACTCTTATCCCTCTAACATTATTAGGAGAAGAGACAAACTATTTAGAGGCACATCTAAAGCTCAATATATTACTAAACAATAACGAGTTAAATCGTATAGATAAAGTTAAAAGATTAGAAGAGTTATTAGAGAATAGATTTTATGATTATAGAGGTATTATTAAGGCTCTATTTCAATTAGATGTAGAGTCTGCATGGAGAAATATAGAGGTATCTAAAGTAGAGCGTATCCTTGATATTTTATGGTTCTTACCCCTTTCAAACCTCAACTTTGATATAATTTTATCAGAAAAAATATTATCTGCTATATTCTTTGCAAAGGGTGTTTTACCATTACAAAAAGATAATATACCAAAGAGTAATATTTTTGTTATTGATACTATTGTCTCTGCAAAAATAGGTGGTAGTGATGATATTGATATAACATTTAGCTATGGGTGTAATAGATGTAGACAACATTTTCCTATTCCATTTACACGTTGTCCACAATGTTATGCCATTGATGCTATACAGATAAAGGAAACAGTTGCAAAAAAGTACAAAGAAAAAGGTTACTCTCTACTCTGATGG
>JALSOO010000082.1 GCA_026986355.1 Campylobacteraceae bacterium
CCACCATCATAGGCTATAACTGCTTTGACTCTTCTACTCATTATTAGAAGTACCTTTGAACATTTTTTCTAAATAGAATGATTCCTACTATAAAGGTAGCAAATATAGAGATGAGTAACATTATAGGTGTTCCATGTTTTTCAAGCAGTGTTGCCACGGCATAAATTATAATAGTAGTCAGAGCCAATACTTGATAGGCATAATTTTTTTGATAGCGTGGGTTTATAATGGAGAATGATGCAACAATATAGAGGGTCATTATAGGAATGAGAGATAGATAGATAAAAAATAGTATTCTTCCTTTTCTCCATGTGTGTGAAAGAGCAGTCCAATATGCTAAAATATTGGTGTAGGTAAACTCTTTGCTACTAATATTTTGGAAGAGTTGCATCTGTTCGTAGTTAATCTCTTTTAGACTATCTTCTGAAAAGGTATATCCTGAACCACTATTTAGTGTTAGTGTTACTAACGCATTTACATTATTGATAGTAGCACTCTTTGCCATAAATAGTTGGTCACTATGTTTTTTATCTTTGTTATAGATAACAATATCTTTTAGGGTTGTACCCTCTTTATCTTTGACATAGACAAAGAGATTTCCAAACTTTTGACCCAATTTAGAGGGGTTGATATTGACTTGTGCTTGTGATGCTTTCTCTTGTTTAAATAATTTGAACTGCTGTTTAGTTTTGGGCATTAGTCCCAAAGATAGAATCAGAAGTATAATAGAAAATAGAAAAGAGATAAAAACAAAACGGTACATAATCGCTTTTGATGGAGTACCTAAGGCAAATAGAGCCATAAGCTCATTTTCATTAGAGAGTCGTAATAGTGTGATAACTACAGCTACCAAAAAGGATATAGGTATTGTATAAAATAGTATAGAGGGTAGATTATAAGAGAAGAGTTGAACCATCTCTATAAAATTTATCTGTATAGAGGCTGTGAGTGCTGATATTTTGATAATAAATACTAACGCCCCTATAAAAAATAGGGGTAGAAAGATAGTTAAAAAAGAGTTTGTAAAATTGAGAGATAGATAAGCCCCAATAGTAACTCTGTTATCTCTAGCCATAGATAATATACTCTGCAATTTTATAGAATTGTGTGTCAAACATATAGACAATAAAGGTAGCTATGGCTAAAAAGGGTACAAAAGGTACTGCTTTATCTTTATTTTGTGCCATGAGTGATGGAATAATCGCTAATATTGCAGAAAGAAAGAGAGCATAAAAAAAGAGAGGAAATCCTAGTAATCCACCCATAGTTCCTGCTACAATAATATCTCCCTCTCCCATTGCCTCTTTGTTTAAAAAATAGCTTAGATAGTAACGTAGTAGTGTAAATCCTCCTACAGCCAAGAGTGCATCTTGTAAAGATTCCAAAATCGTAGGAGTTATAACAGCTAGTGCCAAAGCCAATAGGTTTAGACTATCTGGAACTGCCATATATCTGAAATCTATCATTACCAAGGCTAAAAGAAGTGTAAATACAGCAAATACAATAGGTAAGTTCCAAACTAAACCCAATTTATAATAGAGTAGAAGAGCTATAACTCCTGTAGTTAACTCGATTAATGGATACTGTATCGAGATTTTTTCAGAACAGAATCCACATTTTCCTCTTAAAAATAGCCATGAGAAAATAGGTATATTATGATACCATTTTAGAGGTGTTTGACACGATTGACACTTAGAAGAGGGGAAAACAATACTCTCTCCTTTGGGAATACGATAGATAATAACATTTAGAAATGAACCAATCAAGACTCCAAAAATAGAGATAAATATAGTAATTATTATTTCATTCATGAAACGGCTCCAAATCGTCTCTCTCTATAGGTGTATTGTTCTATAATCTTTTCTAATTCATTAGGTGTAAAGTCTGGCCAAAGTGTTTGGGTAAAATAGAATTCTGAGTAGCTCAATTGCCATAGTAAAAAGTTGGAGAGTCTCTGTTCTCCACTAGTACGCACTAATAGGTCTATATCTCTATATGGGGTATTAAGTTCAGCCCCTAGAGTCTCTTCTGTAATCTCTTCATTACGATTAGCTAAACGTGAGGCTGCATTGGCTATCTCTTCTCTAGCTCCATAGTTTAGTGCTAAAATCTGTGTTACATTGGTATGGTGTGCAGTCTCTCTCTTAACATAGGCTATTGTCTCTTGAAGCTTAGGAGAGAAGCCCTCTATATTTCCTACTGTTTCAAATTTTGCTCCAAATTTATGATATGTCTTTAGTTCATTTAATAGCCATGAGTTTAATAGTTTCATTAAAAAGTTTACCTCATATTTTGGTCGTTTCCAATTCTCTGTACTAAAAGCATAGAATGTTACAGTCTCTATTGTTGGGTGTTCGGCACAATATTGGGTAATGTCTCTTGTCACATCAGCCCCTTTTTCATGCCCTTTGGTTCGTATATGACCTCTCTCTTTTGCCCAGCGTCCGTTGCCGTCCATTATGATGGCTAGATGTGTTAATTTATTTTTCATTATAATAATATTTGACTTTCATAGAATTTTTTAATAATTATATAAAATTATATCATAGTTCCTTTATAGTTTTATCTTGAGTTAAGCTTTAAAAATTTTATTTTTTGCTCTTTAGTAGTATACTTTCATCAATTTTTTAAAAAGGTTTTTTTATGAGTATAGATAAAGCACTATTAAGTAGAGCAGATAACAAGTGTGAACTGTGTGGTTCAACAGATGGATTAACAGAGTATAAAGTAGAGCCAAAAGATGAGGCTATTGTAATGTGTAAAACATGTTTATCAACTATAGATACTCCAGCAGAGAATAGTTCTCATTGGTTTTGTCTAAATGACTCCATGTGGTCAGAAGTTCCTGCTGTTCAAGTAATGGCATATAGAGTATACAGCAGACTTGGAAATCAAGAGCAACTTGATATGATGTATATGGAAGATGAGGTAAAAAAGTGGGCAGAAGATGGCTTAAAAGCAGAAAATGCAGAGCCTGTACGTGATGCAAATGGCAATATATTAAAAGCTGGAGACTCTGTAACTATCATAAAAGATTTAGTAGTAAAAGGTGCTGGATTTACAGCAAAACAGGGAACAACTGTTAAAAATATCAAAATGGTAGAGGGTGACCCAAAACATATTCAAGGTAAAGTGAATGGTTCTACTATTTTTATTATTGCAGAGTTTTTAAAGAAGTTGTAGTGAATATACTATTTGGACCTGTTAACTCCAGACGTTTTGGTAAGTCATTGGGGATTGATTTGAGTCCTTCTAAAAAGCAGTGTAATTTTGATTGTCTATATTGTGAACTTGACCCTGCTAAGACGATGGACTCTTATGAAGATGTAATATCTGTAGATAGGATTATAGAAGTTTTAAGTGATTCATTAGATGAGCATCAAGATATTGATGCTTTGACCGTGACAG
>JALSOO010000083.1 GCA_026986355.1 Campylobacteraceae bacterium
TCGTATCGTATCAGTATATATCTATATGGACACTCTCTCTTTTGTATATTGGTTTATGGTTATATGTTAAACTTGAAAATAGGATAATCTCTTTATGATAGTATTAAAAAATGTATCTAAATCATTCAAGACAAAGCATGGTAGAAAATATATCTTGAAAGATGTGACCATTACTCTCCCTCCTCATAAAAATATTGGTATTCTTGGACAGAATGGAGCAGGTAAATCTACCATTATGCGTATGTTGGGTCAGATAGAGTTTCCTGATAAAGGTAGAATAGAATCAGATAGGAGTTTCTCTTGGCCATTGGGGCTTAGTGGTGGTTTTGTAGGGAATATGACAGGAAAATCAAATATCAAATTTGTATGCAGACTCTATGGGAAATCAGCCAAAGAGATAAAAAGGATAGTAGATTATGTCAAAGAGTTTTCAGAATTAGGAGATTACTTCTATATGCCTATCAAAACATACTCTTCTGGTATGAAATCAAGGCTTAGTTTTGGTCTTAGTCTCTCTTTTGATTTTGATTATCTATTAATTGATGAGACTCTATCTGTTGGAGATGCACGATTTCGTAAAAAATCCAAAGAGGCATTATTAAAAAAGATTGAAACCTGTAACGTTCTATTGGTTTCTCATGATATGGGGACATTAAGAGATATATGTGATGTTGGAATTGTAGTAAAAGATGGTAAAATGAGATATTATGATAATATAAATAGTGCAATTGATGAGTATGTCAAAATTAATAAGTAAAAAGGTTTATATGAAAAAGAGTCTATTATTTTTAACTTTTATTTTTGTATATAGTGGTTGTAGTATAAAAAATATAGATAAAAAAGTTGGTTGTGATAATAGAGATATTCCACCTAAAAGCTTACTCTTTATAGAGCAACAGTATAACTGTAACCGTCAATAGTAAGGAGATTTTTTGCGTTTTATAGCCCTATTTTTTAAATTTTTGTTTCTATCTATACTACTATATAGTATCTATTATATCTATTTTATAGAGACAGAGAAGTATACCTCATCTTCCACTATTATGATAAAAGATTTATCACAAAATCAATCTACCTCTCCTCTAGGTTCACTGCTTATGCCTATGGGTTCAAACTCTATGAGAGATGCTAAACTTTTAGAGATATATATTAACTCTTCTGATATGTTTTCATTATTAGATAAAGAGTTTAATCTATCTAACTACTATAAGAGTAGAGAGATTGATGTTATTCATCGTCTATCTGATAATATTCCTTTTTCAATGTATATCTTTAATATGCAAAATGTTTTAACTAAATATCATAATGATTTATCTATCATCTATGATGAACCCTCTGGTACTATTGATATAGGCTTTTCACACGCCAATCCTAAAATATCAAAAAAGATTGTTGATAAGATAATTGCTCAATCATCTAAAGTGCTTAACCATTTTGAAAATGAGAATACAGAGGTAATTTTAAAGTTTCTAAAAGAGCAGGAGAGTCAAAAACATAAACTATTTATTAAATCTTTAGAAGAGTTATTACGTTATCAAAACAAAAATAGAACCATAGACCCAAAAATAGATATAGATGTCAAAAATAGTATTTTAGCAAAGCTAGAGAGTCAACTCATAGAAAAAAGGGTTAAGTATAATGCTAAAGCTCAATATCTAAATAAAAAAACATCAGAGATGAAGATTTTAGCAGGAGATATAGCCTATATTAAAAAGAGTATCAAGAGGATAAAAGCAGAGATTACAGGTAAAAAAGGTAAACGTGAGCTTAATGCCAATATGTCTGATTTTACTCTATTAAAAAGTAGAGTAGAGTTTAACAAAGAGTTATATATGCAGACTCTAGTAAAATTAGAAGAGACAAAGGTATTGATAAAACAGAATAGAAAAAATCTTATTGTTATAACCAAAGCAAAAGTATCTGATAGTTATAGCTCTCCTAATAAGCTTAAAGAGAGTATCTCTATCTTTATTATTTTAAGTTTTTTATATGGTATAGTATCTCTTATTATTACTATAATACGCGACCACAAGGATTAAGATGCAAAAGATACTATTTATACTCATACTATTAGTAAGTAGCTTATACTCTGTAGATATTGCAATAGAGCAATCATCTAGTGATAAGAGTCAATTAACAGCTAGAACAAAAGCATATTTTGGGGAGGAGATTTTTCAAGGAAACTTCAAAGATAATAAACAGTTTAGATATAACCCCGATTATATTATAAATATAGGAGATATTGTATCTATAAAGTTATGGGGTGCTTATGAGTTTGCTTCTGACCTATCTGTAGATAGACAAGGTAATATCTTTATTCCCAAAGTTGGAGAGATTCATCTACTTGGTCTATCAAACAGTAAATTAAAAGCCAAGATAGAATCTTCTATAAAAAAAGTATTTAATAGTAATGTATATCTATATGCAGATTTAAAACAGTATCAACCTATTTCAGTTTTTGTCTCTGGTTCTGTAAAGAAGATTGGTCTATATAAAGGGCTATCTACAGACTCTATTTTACAATTTATAGATAGAGCAGGTGGGATATTGAGAGGGCAAGGCTCATATAGAAATATCTCTATATTAAGAGATAAAGAGATAATTAAAGATATAGATTTATACTCATTTCTGCTTAATGGTCAAATAGATATGTTTCAGTTTAAAAATGGAGATGTTATCTTAGTAAATCCTGTTCGTAACTTTATTGAAGTGAGTGGAGATGTCAATCGTCCCTATATTTTTGAACTCCTATCTGACTCTACTACTGTTCAAGATATTATGCGTTTTATTATGCCAAAACCAACAGCCAATCGCTTTATGTTAACCAAATGGGAGGATAATCAAGAGATAACCAAAGATTATCCACTCAATCAAGCAGGTAGTATTGTGATTACAAAAGGTACAAAACTGAAGTTCTTCTCTGATTACTACATCAACAATATAGAGATAGAGATAGATGGAGAGCATAAGGGTTCTAAAAAGATAATGGTAAAAAAGGGAACATCTCTATATGATATTTTATCTAAAGTCAAATTTACCTCACTTGCCAATATCAAAGCTATCCGTCTATATCGTAAATCAGTAGCAAATACTCAAAAAGAGTTAATAGATACAATGTTAAAAGATTTAGAGTCAAGAGCATTTACTTCAAATTCTGCTACAGTAGAGGAGGCAAATATTCGCAACAAAGAGTCCGAGATGATTCTAAAATTTGTAGAACGTGCCAAAAAAGTAAAACCTTTAGGGCAGATTATCTTATCTGATAGAGAGAACCTTGACCATATCTACCTAGAGGAGGGAGATAGAATTGTTATCCCTAAAAAGTCAAATGTAGTAGTAGTACAAGGAGAGGTACATATACCAAATGCACTCTCTTATCGAAAAGATTTTACTCTTGATGA
>JALSOO010000084.1 GCA_026986355.1 Campylobacteraceae bacterium
TATAAAATGAAAACCTTACCCCCAGAATGGCAAAAACAAAGAGCTGTGCTTATGGCATTTCCTCATAAAAATTCAGATTGGAACAGTAACTTAAACTCTGCCCTTGTTCCTTTTATTCGTATTGCACAAGCGATTGCCTACAAGACTCCTGTATATATTATTTGTGATAGTAGAGATACGATAAGTGGGCTTTTCTGTTCTACTAGAAATATGAGTTTTATTGAGATAGATACTAATGATACTTGGATACGTGATTTTGGATATATCTCCATTATAGAAGATGACAAGGTAAAACTACTCGATTTTCAATTTGATGGTTGGGGTGGTAAGTTTGATGCTACTTTAGATAATCGTGTAAATAGGATTTTACATCAAAAGGGTTATATGGGTACTACACCACTTGAGACTATTGATTTTGTATTGGAGGGTGGGTCGATTGAGTCTGATGGGTTGGGAACGATTATGACCACTTCTAGTTGTCTATGTAATCCAAATCGTAATGGTGGGCTTTCTAAAGAGGAAATTGAATCAAAACTCAAAGAGTATTTAGGAGCTAAAAGGGTTTTGTGGCTTGATTATGGTTATTTGGCTGGAGACGATACCGATAGTCACATTGATACTTTAGCTCGGTTTGTATCAGTTGATACGATTATGTATGTTCAATGTTTAGATGCAGAAGATGAACACTATGTTGAGCTTAAAGAGATGGAGGAGCAGTTAAAAGGGTTTAGAACGTTTAATGGAGAAGCTTATAGGTTACTGCCACTACCGATGGTTTCGCCTAAATATAATAGTAATGGAGATAGATTACCTGCTACTTATGCTAATTTTTTAATTACCAATGGTGCTTTGGTTTACCCTACTTATTCAGTAAAAGAAGATAAGATGGCTCATAATATTTTTAAATCTCTATTTCCAAATAAAGAGATAATTCCAGTAGAGTGTTCACGGCTTATAGAAGAGGGTGGTAGTCTACACTGTTCTACTATGCAAGTTCCATTTTAAATATAATTTGATTATTTGGTTTTAGCTCCAAAATTTTGAGCCCAATAGATACCATAATTACTATCTTCTTTTACTACAATTGCTACTCCTACCTCTTTGTAGCTATCTTTCATAATATTGGTACAGTGAGCAGGACTTTTTAGCCATGCTTTCATTACCTCTTCTAAATTTTTTTGACCTCCTGCTATATTCTCTCCTACTGTGTAGTAGTTTGTGTATCCATTAGCAACAATTCGTTCATAAAATTTACTTGGTTTTCCATCTCCTGTAATATCAGACTCTGTACCTGAACCATCATGAGAAAAAGTATTGCTTTGGGCTAAATCATTAGCATGTTCTAGTGCTGATGCGTATAGGTCACTATTCCATGTTAATGGGTGTGTCGCTTCCATAAAACCACGATTTGGGTCATCAGGATAACAGTCTCTAGCTACTGAACGAGCTTTGTTTATCGCATCTAAAAGCTCTTGTTGAGTTACTGTTATTTTTGTTAAGCTCTCTTGTTGGTCTAATGTTTGAGTAGGAGAGTTTGATGAAGCCTCTCCACAACCTACGACAAGAAAGGCAGTAGCGATAAGTAGATACTTTCTATTTTTTAAGCTGATTTCAAACATTTTAAATCCTTTTTTCTTTGTTTATGTTTTATATTATGAATAATAACATAAATAAACTTAAAATTTTATTTAACATATAAAAATAAGTTAAAATATATTATTTTTACAAATATTAAAAAAAATGTTAAAATAACATTTAAAAAAAAGGATAAGTATGAAAATAGCATTAATTCAAAAGAGATATTATAATAGCAAAGAGTCAACGATAAGAGAGACCATAAAAGATATAGAAGAGGCATCTAAAAATGGTGTAGAGTTGATTGTGTTGCAAGAGTTGCATCAAAATGAGTACTTTTGTCAAAGCGAAGATGTTAAATTTTTTGATTACGCCTCTTCGTGGGAAGAGGATATAAAATTTTGGTCAAGAGTTGCAAAAGAGAGTAGGGTGGTTCTTGTTACTTCTCTTTTTGAGAGACGTACGGCAGGACTTTACCATAATACAGCTGTTGTGTTTGATAAAGATGGTTCGATTGCAGGTAAATATAGAAAGATGCATATTCCTGATGACCCTGCTTTTTATGAGAAATTCTATTTTACCCCTGGAGATTTAGGTTTTGAACCAATTGATACATCTATAGGTAGATTGGGGGTGTTGATTTGTTGGGATCAGTGGTATCCTGAAGCTTCTCGTATTATGACTCTAAAAGGGGCTGAACTTCTTATCTATCCTACAGCTATTGGTTGGTTTGATTCCGATAGTCAAGAGGAGAAAGATAGACAGTTAGATGCGTGGATAACTATACAACGCTCACATTCTATTGCCAATGGTATTCCTGTGCTATCATGTAACCGAGTAGGTTTTGAAGAGGATAGTTCTGGTGTGATGGAGGGGATACGATTTTGGGGTAACTCTTTTGTGGTTGACCCACAAGGAGCTATCTTGGCTAAGGCAGGAGAGGAGGAGAGTATTTTGTATGCTGATATTGATATGCAACGGACAAAAGAGGTTAGAGATATTTGGCCTTTTCTACGTGATAGACGAATTGAGGCTTATAGTGACTTATTGAGACGATATTGTGATTAAAATTTTTATTATAAATTATATTTATTATAACTTAGGTAGAATAGATTAAAAAAATGGAGAAGTTTATGAGTTATGAGATATCAAAAGTAGTTAAAGGGGAGAGTATTGATTTCAAGATGCCATCTCCAGAGTTTTTTGAAGCTATTGGTAGAGAAGAGGGTATGCGTAAGTTGATGTATGACTTTTATGATATTATTTATGAGAGTGATATTGCAAATTTTTTTCCACAAGAGGAGGAGGAGTTTGATGAGGTCAAAGAGAAAAATACAAAATTCTTTATTCAAATCTGTGGAGGCCCAAAGGTTTATGAGGGGCAAACAGATGGTATAGATTTAAATGAGTATATGATTAGACTTCATGATGATTTCTCTATATATGAAAAATCACGTTATGAGTGGCTTGGTTGTATGGAAGAGGCTCTTAGAAAAGTAGAGATAGAGCAGAGAATCAAAGATGATTTTTGGAATTATCTTGAAAACTTCTCTAAATTAACAGTCAATACCTTTTCTGATGGGTCTGTATATTATGCCGATTATAATCCAGGTCAATAATTAATATTTTATATTAATATTAACTATTAATAGATTTATTACTATTTTTCTCCTATACTTTAGATAAATTATCTATATAAACTAGGAGAGTATATGAGACGTATAAAAATATTAACAATTGGATTGACAGCACTGCTGTTAACAGCTTGTACCAAAGAGGTTAAAAGTACTATTGCGTATCCTGCAGGTGTAGAGAGACCAAGCTTGACTCCATATGAGTTAAATGTGATTGCTGAAAAGATTTATCAAAATGAGACAGGTGGAAACCCTAAATATCTAATGTATTGGTCTCCAAATGAGAATTTTGCTTCGTTAGGAATTGGGCATTTTATCTGGTATCCACAAAATGAGCCAAAACGTTTCGATGAGACATTTCCATCTATGATAGATTATTATGTTGCCAATAAAGTAGAGATACCACAATGGTTACTACAAGCACGAAAAAGAGGTGCTCCATGGAGAGATAAAAAGGCATTTGAACGTGCAAGAAGTGATAAAGAGTTTCAGCAGTTAAAGACTATACTTATGAATACCAAAGCTTTACAAACACAGTTCTTTTTTGACAGATTACATGCATCAATTCCTGAAATTATCAAATATGTTGCACCACAATATAGAAAACACATAGTAGATAACTATAACGCATTGGCAAAGACAAGAGGAGGTTGGTATCCTTTAATTGATTATATTAATTTTAAAGGTAAAGGAATAAAATCAACAGAGCGTTATAATAATCAAGGTTGGGGACTTCTACAAGTACTTAAAAATATGAGACCTGTACAAAAAGGAGCAGGAGCATTAGCCGAGTTCTCTAGGGTTGCTTATCTTATATTAGAGAGAAGAGTTCGTAATTCACCACCAGAAAAAAATGAAAAAAGATGGTTAAGAGGTTGGAAAAAACGTACAGATAGTTATGCAAGACCAATCCTTTAATAAATCTTAAAATAATTCTAATTTTTCTAAAATTAGAAAAATTAGTAAAAGTGAAATATATAAACACAAAATTATGGATAACGTGATATAATATTTATATATTTTATTCAAGTTTGTTTTTGTTGTAAAATATGTTTTACTGTTTAATGTGTTGAAGGAGGCATAGATGAGAGAGGTATTACTTGTTGGATTATCGGCAATAGTGGGGTATATTGTCTTTTCTGCATTTAGTGTTACAGGAAGTTCCCAAGAGGCACTTCGTAGAATAATAGAACAGCCACATACAGATATGCAACTACAACAAAAGTTGGAATTTTCTAAATTGGCAAATGATAAAGAGGCACGATTGATTGTTTTGGAGAATCAACATAAAAAAGACCAATTAAAAGCATATGAACATATCAAAATAAATGAGAAAGAGAACAATACCAAGGTAGAATTAAAGCAGATTGATTATAAAACACAATCTACTATTGCCAATATGAAATTTAATGCTAAAAGTATGGAGACAACACAGAGAAATTATATCTATATATTTTTAGCTGTGCTTCTTTTCTTGCTTATAATTATCTATCTGCGTTATCAAAAAAATTTATCTACAATGGAGTTGGAAAAAGAGAAAGAGTATCAAGAGATGATAGCTAAAAAAGAGTATGCAGAGCATATTTTAAATCTATTAGCAACAGGAAACCTTACCTTTGAGACAGAACGAAAGCTTTTAAAAGTTTTAGATGAGATAAACGGGAAAAAGGTAGAAGAGAAAGGGACTATTCTCTATCATCCAAATCCAGAGATTGCTCAATTGAAATCTAAAAATTAAAAAAATTATAAATTTAATCTTAATTCAAAGATATTTTTACCATTTTTATGAAAATAGTTTAGTTTATAATTTAATCGTTGGATAATATTATAGACAATATATAGTCCTAGTCCAAAACCACTGTTGCGTTTCTCCTCTTGTGTAAATGGTTCAAGATAGTAGGATAGAGGGTGTTCTAAACTTTTTCCTGTAGAGATAACTTGAATTGTCTCTCTATTTGCAATAATAGTTGTCTCTTTTTCTCCATATTTTAGTGCATTATCCAAAAGATTTTTGATAGCTAATGATAGGAGTTTTCTATCGGTAGTTATAGCTGAATCTTCAATATCTATATCTATTTTGTTTTTATTGGAGATAAGGAGATTTACAGCACTATTTATAATCTCATTAAGTGTTGTTTGGGCTATATTTGGTTGAAAATCTTGGGTTGTTATTCTCTCAACATGTGCTAAATCACCAATAAGCTCATTCATACGTTCAAAAGCACGAATAAGTGTCTCTTTTCCTATGCCATCTTCAACCATTTCTGTAGCAATACGTCCTCTTGTAATAGGTGTCTTTAGCTCGTGCATCATATTTCTCATAAATAGATTTTTGGATTCTAGCAGTGTACGAATATGATGGATTGCATTATCAAAACTTTGTGCTATCTTACCTATCTCATCATTACTCTTTTGGGTAATTTTAATATTCATATTCCCTTGTGCAAACTCTTCTATTTTTCTATTTAATTTTTTTAGAGGAGCTAGTTTTCTAATAATTGCAATATATAGAAATATAAATAAGATAGCAATAAGTGTAGCAACTAAAATAGTAATTTTTACACGTAAACTTTTTGGTTGCATATCTTTTAGCATAAGGTTATATCCATATCGTTTGAGATATATATATTTATTATCTCCAATGCTCAAAATCTGCATACGACCATAGACAGATTCTCCCTCGAAAATAACTGTACTTTTACTAAGAATTAGCAACCTACTCTCATTTAGTGCTACAGGTTTTACATGAAAATTTTGATAAAACTTCTTTTTATCCTCTTCTGTAGGATTTAGTTGAGCTGTAGAGAGTAAAATATTGGATATAAGTTTATATCGGTTTAGTTTATCTTTTTTCTGTTTCTCTTTATCCCATGAGATAAAGAGAAACAGGGCTGTTACAAGTAGAGATAGAACCAAGGCAAACAGAGTATTGATAAAAGCAGAGACAGAGATATCTTTCATAATATTTCTCAAAACTCTATTACTCTAAACTTTTTCAGTCAAAAGATAACCAATACCTCTAACAGGTTTTATATAGGAGTTTTTGTTATCTACAAGAGAGAGTTTTTGTCGTATCCTAGAGATAATAACATCAATATTTTTAATAGAGCTATTGTCATCAATATGTTCTGAATCATAGAGTAGATGCTCCCTTGATACAGCAGAGTTTTTCTGTTTAATCAAAATTGATAATATATCAAATTCAGCAGCTGTCAATTCAAGAAGTATATTTTTGAAAATAATATGACGTGCATCACTATTAAGTTCAAAGAGAGACTTTTTTTCTAAACTATTTTTTTTACTTTGTGTTCTTCTCAATATCGTTTTGATACGTGTAACCAACTCTCTTGGGTCATATGGTTTTGGCATGTAGTCATCAGCACCTCTCTCCATTGCAATTACTTTATCGGTAATATCATCTCGTGCAGAAGAGACAATAATGGGAATAGGGGATTGTTTCCGTATCTTTGGTATCACTTCAAGACCATCAATCCCTGGCAGAGTTAAATCCAAGATAATTAAATCAAACTCATTTTGGGTTAAAAGTGAAAGACCCATGTATGGTTCTTCGGCAGACATAACTGTAATATCAAATTTATTGAGATATTCTGTTAGAATTTGAGCGATTTCATAATCATCTTCTATCATTAATATTTTTATGATGGTAAATCCTTGTTTTTATAATTAAGAGGGAATAGTATCAAGAGAAAGATTAAAGGTAAGTAAGATAGAATGTTATCAGCATTGTTCACAAGGGCTATTACAAAGGAGGTCTAAATATGTTCTATCAAGGGAGTATATTTCAAAGGAGTTCAATTACATACTTAATCTTGTGAACAATGTTGATAACATCTTTTCTTCTTAACCGTATTATAATAGATAACTATTAATAATCAAACAATGAAATATTAATGAATAGTTAATGGTCTACTATGCTATACTATCTACTTACTATATATAAAGGATTTATGTGGAATTTTGGAACCATATTTATGAAAATTTTAATCCCATAGCTGTTGATTTTGGCTTTATCTCTATACATTGGTATGGGATTATGTATATATCTGCACTCTTAACGGCACTTGGATTTGCTAAATGGATTATCAAAAAGGATAATATGCCTATATCAGAGCTTTTGATAGATAACTATTTTATTTGGATAGAAGTAGGTATTATTTTAGGAGCTAGAATTTGGTATATACTCTTTTATGACCCCCATACATCATACTATTTGACTCAACCTTGGCAGATATTTAACCCTTTTTCAAATGGAGAGTTTGTAGGTATACGAGGAATGAGTTATCATGGTGCTGTTGTGGGTGCAGGTATAGCCTCTTATCTATTTGCACGAAGAAATAGAGGTCAAATTTTTAAGATACTTGATGTTGTAGCACTCTCTGTGCCTGTAGGTTATATTTTTGGACGTATTGGAAATTTCTTAAATCAAGAGTTGGTAGGAAGAGCTACTGATGTTCCATGGGGAATCTATGTTGATGGAGTTCTTAGACACCCTTCTCAACTCTATGAAGGGTTTTTGGAGGGAGTGGTTATTGCTATAATTCTTTTCCTCTATCGAAAAAGAAAAGAGTTTGATGGAGCATTGATTGGTATTTATGGCGTACTTTATGGTATAGCTAGATTTATAGTAGAGTTTTACAGAGAACCTGATTCTCAATTGGGCTATTTATATGGAGATTGGCTTACTATGGGACAGATTCAGAGTTTTGTCATGATTATTTTATCTATAGGTATCTATTTTTTATTTAAAGGACTAAGTAAATAGTGATTAAATATTAAAAAATATGTCAATATAGGTTAAAACGTTATATTATGTTTAATACTAATTATGATATAATCCCCTAATTCACATTAGGAGTATTTATGAAAAAGTTAAATATCGCGTTATTAACTCTAATTACAACAACTAGTATCTATGCAGGTGGGGTATTTACAGAACCCACCTATGAGACAGAAGATATTGAACTTGCTGAAGAGGCAGTAGTAGAAGAGTATCCAACAGAAGAGCAATATGTCGCACCTAAAGAGGAGTATGTTGCACCAGTTGTAGATAAGGAAGAGTATATAGAAGAAGAGGCTACACCACCTCCACCACCACCACCTCCTCCACCTCCTCCTCCACCACCTCCACCACCAGTTGTTAAAAATATTAAGACAAATGGTTTCTATGCAGGTATTGGTATAAGTACAGCAAAATTTAAAACAAATTGTAAAGGTACGGGTACATCAACCTGTTCACGTTCAGGTAAAGATAGAACAGCAGGTATAATGGGAAGAGTTGGTTATGATGTCAATCAATATATAGGTGTAGAGGCTAGAGGGATTAAGACAAATTGGAAAAATGATGGTGGTAGAGTTCAACATCTTGGTGTTTTTGTAAAACCAATGCTTCCTGTTGGAAAACAGACAAATCTCTATGGTTTAGCTGGTGTAGCCAAAACAACTACACAAGGTCACCTACAACGAGTTAATGCTAAAAGTTTTGCTTGGGGAGTAGGTGTAGAACATGATATTTCTGAAGATAGAGCAAAAGAGGGTCGATATAGTAGAGCGTTTGATGGTCATGGAGACCAAGAGAAGGGATTAGGAGTCTTTGCAGATTATGAACGCCTAATTCAAAAGTCTGGTTCTCCTGATTTAGATACTCTCAATGTTGGTGTAACCTATGACTTTTAATCTAATCTTTTAATGGTTCTCTTTGGAGTATAAATCAATATAGAGTCTAGTAATTGCAATCAAAAATGCTGTAATTGCTGGACCTAAAATCATTCCCCAAAATCCATAAGAACTCATACCTGCTAAGATAGAGAAAAATATAAGTAGTTCATTAATCTTGATAGAGCTATGTAGAATATCCTCTTTTATATATTTGATAATCATAGGTTTAATAAAGGTATCTGCAATAATAGAGATAACAATGACCGAATAGAGTGCTATAACAATCGCACTATTATCGTTGTAATAACTCCATGCATACAAAGAGACAGGAATCCATACAACAGCACCACCAATAATAGGAATAAGTGAAGCAAATCCATATATTGTTCCTAATAGTAGACCATTGAATCCATAATAGCTACTTATTATACCAAAGAGTATTCCTTCAAAAATAGCAGTAACGACAATAGAGTAAAATACTACCTCCATAGTAGATGAAATTTCGGTTAGAATCTTTGTCCCTTTTTTGTCAGATAGAGGAAATAGCGACTGCATAAGGATAAAAAACTGTTCAGAGTAGAGATTTATAAAGTAGTAGAAGAGTGTTACAAAAAAAGTATTTTTTACAAACTCTACACCCATTGTTCCTGCATCTTTTAGTGTGCTAAAAAGACTCAAAATCTTTTCACTCTCTATATTGTAGTCTAGTACACCTTGAAGCATCGGTATCTTATCTAGTTGACCTATAATTTTAGTAAGAATTTTAGTGATAATCTCTTTGTCTATATTGACCATATAGTGGATTCCAATAGTTGCGATATATGATATAGGTACAAATAGAATAATAAGTAGAAGAAAGCTTAAAATTAGAGAGCTTACATTTAGAGAAGATATTTTATTTCTTAATTTATAGTGTAGATTTGCTGTTGCCATAGTCAAGAGTAGGGCGACAACAAAAGAGAGTAGAAAAGGTTGGTATATACTGTATGCACCTAAAATTGCAAAGGCAAAAAGTACAGCTGTTATGTATTCATTTTTTCTCATAATAGTCTATCTTTATTGTGTGAGTTTAGTCTAAAGTAAGAGTATGTTTTTTCGGTTGCTATCCGTCCACGAGCTGTTCGTTCTATATATCCATTAGCCAAAAGATAGGGTTCAAGTACATCTTCTATCGTTCCTTCATCTTCGCTTAATGCTGCTGCAATAGTTCCTAGTCCCATTGGTCTACCTTTTGCTGATATTAAAAACTCTAGTAGTCGTATATCCTCTTCATCAAAACCCAAATCATTCACCCCTAACTGGTCAAGTCCATATTGTGTTGTTTTAAGTTGGATTGTATCTTCATTGGCAACTTCGGCAAAGTCTCTAATACGTCTAAGTAGCCTTAGTGCCAATCTAGGTGTTCCACGGCTTCGTTTTGCTATCTCATGAGAGGCTTCTTGCTTGGTAATTTTATTTAGCTTGATAGATGCCAATCGTATAATCTCTCCTAACTCTTGGGCAGAGTAGAACTGCATTCTAAAGTGCATTCCAAAACGTTCACGCAATGGGTGTGAGAGCATACCTGCACGAGTGGTTGCACCAATTAGTGTAAATCTAGGAAGCTCTATCTTGACTGTTTGAGCAGCAGGGCCAGAACCTATAATAATATCTAGTCTAAAATCCTCCATAGCAGAGTATAAAATCTCTTCAATAGCAGGAGACATTCTATGAATCTCATCTATAAAGAGTATATCTCCCTCTTCGATATTGGTTAAAATAGCAGCTAAATCTCCCGATTTCTCTATCATAGGTGCTGAAGTAGTCTTTATTTGTGCACTCATCTCTGTTGCGATAAGATTAGCAATAGTAGTCTTACCTAGCCCTGGTGGGCCAAAAAATAGAATATGGTCAAGAGCCTCTTTTCGTCTTCTACTTGCCTCAATAAATACTTTTAAGTTTTTTTTTATCTGCTCTTGACCAATATATTCGTCCCAAGATGAGGGTCTTAGAGATACCTCTGCTATATACTCATTATCAAATTTCTCTATATCCACAATACGTTCCACTATAACCTCTTAGATATTTTTCTTGATGAAATTATACTATTTTGTATGTTAAATATTGGTTTTAGTTATTAACCTAATAACTGAAACTACTGTTTGGAAATTCTCTATTTTTTACCTCAGATGTATATCTATCTAATCCCTCTTTTATAAGTTTTGCACCATTAAGATACTGCTTTACAAATTTTGGTTTAAACTCTTCAAAAAATCCAAACATATCTGACCAAACTAAAACTTGACCATCTGTATCGACTCCTGCTCCAATACCAATCGTTGGTATATTTACAGCTTGGGTTATCGCCTTTCCTGCTTCAGGTTTGACACCCTCAACCACGATAGCAAATGCTCCTGCTAACTCTAGTGCTTTTGCATCTTCTATAAGCTTTTCAATATCCTCTCTATCTTTTCCACGCACTCTATATCCACCATCAGAACGAACAAATTGTGGCATTAGTCCGATATGACCCAAAACAGCAATAGAGTTATTTGTTAGAGCTTTTACTATATTAGCTCTCTCTTTTCCACCCTCTATCTTTACAGCTTGTGCATCGGTCTCTTGATAGGCTCTTGTTGCATTCTTGATAGCATCAACTTCATTGGTGTATGAACCAAAGGGCATATCTAAAACTATAAGTGGCAGTGATGCACCATTACATACAGCTTGTGTATGATAAATCATCTGCTCCATTGTTGCTGATAATGTATCATTTTTCCCTAAAAAGCTCATATTGAGGCTATCCCCAACCAAAATAATATCAACCTCTCCATCAAATAGTTTGGCAAATAGGGCATCATAGGCAGTAACCATCGTAATTGGTTCTACCCCTTTCATCTTAGCAATTGTTGTTAATGTTACTTTTTTAGCAACTCTTTTAGTCTGAATACTCATTATTTTTCTACCTTATAATGGATTAGTTTAACTCTTTTATCAAAAAAAAGTATAATAGCACTATTAATTTAGAAAAGAGTTTATATTGAAAAAATTAGTTGCATATATTACCACAGGTTACCCATCGTTAGATTTTACCATTGATATGGCATTAGCCTTAGCCCAATCAGGAGTAGATACTCTTGAATTAGGAATGCCTTTTTCTGACCCTGTAGCAGATGGTCCAGTGATAGAAAAAGCAAATCTAAAAGCTCTTCAAGGTGGATTTAGACTTAATGACCTATTTGAAGCTTCAAAAGAGATTTCTCCTCATATTGATACCTTATGGATGGGATATTTTAACCCTTTTTACCATAAAGGTATGGAGTTTTTTATAGAACAAGCAAAAGAGAGTGGTGTAAATGGATTTATTATTCCAGATTTACCATTAGAAGAGGCTATTCCTTATAAACCAATGATGAAAGATGCAAATTTATCTTTAATAGATTTTATTGCTCCAACAGACTCAAAAGAGAGAATTAAACAGATTGTAACGGATTCTCAGAAGTTTATCTATCTAGTAGCCTATGCAGGGATTACAGGTTCAGGACAAAGTGAAGAGTTAGAACCAATTATTAGCAATATAAAAGAGTACAGCAACACACCTTTATATGTAGGTTTTGGGGTCAATGAAAAGACAGCAAAAGAGAAAGCCAAAGGGGTAGATGGTGTTATTGTGGGTTCTGCTTTTGTCAATGTTCTTTTAGACGATAGGTTAAATTACTCTCAAAAGATTAATAAAATAGCTTTATTAGCTAAAGAGATTAAAGAGAAGATAAACTCTTGACAAATATCTTTATTAGTGTTATAATTAATGTTCCTTTATAGCCTATGGGGACGACTTGGTTTCGACTGGAATAGTCGGAGCTATGTGCATGTCGGACTGAGCAACTCCGTGATACGGCTCAAATTGCATAACTGCAAACAATACAGATTACCGTCCAGCTTACGCAGTAGCGTAAGTTTTAACCTCTAGCAATAGAAGGACTGCCCTGCTAGTGAGTGTCATCTTAGCTAGATTTTTGGGTATCACATCTGATGACTATGCTTGGTAGAAGTCATGCTACCTTGTGAGAATTTTGACTGGTCTTGTATAGCTTGGGGTGTTGAGCGAAACAAGATAAGATTAATCAATACCATCTAAACATGTAGATTCATAGCACTAGCTATTTTAGGACTGGGGTTCGATTCCCCACGTCTCCACCACACTA
>JALSOO010000085.1 GCA_026986355.1 Campylobacteraceae bacterium
AGATATAGGCTATGACCCGACTGCATTATTACTTTACCAAAATTTAGCGTAAAGCCCCTAGTTTTAACTATGGGGACAACCCGACCTACAAAAGCCCACGAACTTTTTTTAAATCTTCAAAAACCTCTTTTTTTAGAGAGGGGTTTTTCAATAAAAAGCTAGGGTGATAGGTTGCTATATCTCTGATTACACTCTGTTTGGGCATGGGGTTTATTTTATCTGCTTTCTATTATATTTTGTTTAGGAGAGTCTATCTACTTTGACTTTTACCTCTTGATAACATGCTGAATCTCCCTCTTCACTAATGATAGATGGGGTTAAAAAGTTTATACCTATGGCATTTGAGTAGATTAAAATAGTATCATCTCTCATACTCTCATCTATCTCTACTATAAAGTTATGCTCTCCATATTCTGAAGAGACTTTGACCTCTTCTCTATCATTGAAACCCAATGAGCTATTACATATTACTCTATTATCTCTATAAAATTGTGTGTTTAGAGATTTTTTACCTTTAGGGCTAAGTAGCCAATAATCTTCTATGATTTTCTCTTTTTTACTCTTTCTTCTAGCTCGTGTAAACTGTTTTGTTTTTATAAAATCATCTCCATACTCATCAGGAAAAATAAACTCCTCTTCGCAATCTTCTCCAAAACCATCTTGGTATGGTATCTCTTGGTATGCAGGGGATAGATAGTATCCATTTACCTCTTGGCACTGTTTTAACCAAAAATCAAGATAATACTCTTCATTTTTTAGTGGTTCAAATCCAAATAGTTGAAGTAGTCTATTGGTAAATTCATACTCACTTATGCCATAATCACACTCTTTAATCTTTCTTATAGGGTTGACATAGTGGTGTGCATAGCTTAGGCGTATATCCTCTTTTTCCAAGAAGTTTTTAGCAGGGATAACAATGTCTGCCATTGCTGAAGTCTCATTCTCATATAGTCCAAAGTAGATAATAGTTTTTGTCTTTTTTAGCTCTTCTATAACTCTATTTGAGTTTGGCATAGAAGCTACTGGATTTCCACCTTGTATAAGTACGGTTTCAAAATGGCTAAAGGGAGTATCTACTTTTTGAACTTTATCTGCTTTCACTCTAAATGGATTATCAAATCCGAGTTTAGAGTTACCTAAAAATCCAACACCACACCCCTCTTTCCCAAATTTACCTAAAATAACAGCCAATGAGTCTATCGCTTGGAGTGTTATATGACCTGTTGAGTACTTTTGAACACCATTTCCTACTAAAAAAACAGTTTTTTTACCATGAATAAGCTCCAATAGACTACCCATCTCTTTTAAATCTGTTCCTATATAGTCTAAAATAGGGCGAATTCTAAACTCTTGGGTAAACTCATAATACTCTTCATAATCAGATGCAAACTCTTCTATAAACTCACTATCTTGAAAATCTCCCATAAATGCAAAACGAGCTAACATCACAGCTGTAAAAAAATCTGAACGAGGAGAAATTTGTAGATGTAAGTCGGCTCTTTTTGCAATATCTGTTTTGACAGGGTCAATAACAATAATCTTTTTCCCCTCCAAATGTGGTATGAGATGAGAAGCTGTAACGGTAATATTTTTTCCCCAAACGACAACAACTTGGGCTTTTGCTATCTGTTCTGGAGGCAATATATGATTTACTTCACGTCCCTCTATAATCCCTGCATCTCCTGAACCATCACATAGTGTTCCTTTTGTTGTTGTTCCCTCTATCTTTTCAAAGAGGAGGTTTGTAATCTCTTGCATTACTCCAAAGTTTCCTGAACCTCTCCATAAGAGTTTAGAGTGAGTATCCAAAGCCTCTTTTGTAGCTATTAAGGCTTCCTCTAGTGTGGCTTCTTGACCATTTATCAACGGTTTGGTTATGCGTGGTTCATTTGGCATATATCTATTGACTACTGCACACAACGCACCATTGGAAGTAGGGTGATTAGGGTCAGCTTGAATCTTGCCCTCTATTGCAACCATACCACAAGCATCAGGACAATCTAAGCCACAGGTTGTTTTTATCTCATTTTGCATTATTTAAACTCCACTTTTAGTAGTTTTGAAAAGCTATTTTTGGGATTTTTGATTAAAATCTCTGTTCGATATGAAGAGATATACTTTTTATCAGTAACCGACCATATTTTGTAGATTTTATAATTAGTTCTCTTATTATCTATATAAATAGCTCTTTTTCTTATCTCTTTTAACTCATCTGCTTCTAAAAAAAGCACTAATTTTGCAGAGGTTAAATCTTTTACTATAGCTAAAGGTGTTCCCATATTTACAAAATCTCCCTTATGTACCAATAGCTTATCTATAAACTTATTTTTGATATGAATACTCTTTTTTGAGATACTATCTTTTAGTCGTGCTATCTCATAGTGTAAATCTATTTTTTGCTTTTTTAGTGAGTCTATCTTCTCTTTTGTCGATAGATATTGAGTTTTTGCATTTATATATCCATAAAAGGCATTATCTTTTTGTGTTTTAGAGGCAGAGATTATTGTTGATAGACGATTATAATACTCCTCTTTACGTTCAAGGGAACTTTGTAGGGCTATCAATATATTATTATTGGTCTTTATCATTCTATCTATAATCTTTAGAGAGCTACGGCTACTCTTTAGTTTAATATTATCTAGTTTATCATCAAGTTTGATAATGGTACTACTTGATACTTTTGTTCCCTCTAGCTTGATTTTTGCCATTGTTACTTGTGCCAAAACAGCAGATTTTAGAGTAATGGACTCTATGGGTTCTAATTTTGCATAGTATACTTTAGAGAAAAGAAGTAAGGGGGTTAAGAGTAGTAGTAATATTTTCATCGATAAAACCTCTTTTTAGCGATTATAACAATGAAAGCTTAATTAGGTGTGACGATAAGCCGTGTTCTGTCGTGGGTAGTTATTTATCTAGGCGTATTGTTGCCAATACACTCAAGCGAGACACCATTGTCAATCTAATGACTTTGTGAGATTTTTACCATATGCCTCTTGCTACGAACAGGGTTTACCTAGCTACCTATGTTACCATAAGCACTGGTGGTCTCTTACACCACCCTTTCACCGTGACCATCTACCTATTATGAAATAGGGGAGGGGGAAGAAGATTGACTCTTCTAAAATAGATAAATGGCTGTCTACTCTCTGTTGCACTTGCCCTCAGATTACTCTGGCCATCTGTTAGATGGAGTTCTATCTCACATGTAGCACGGACTTTCCTCTCGTGACTCATTATAAGCCACCAGCAACTACCTATCACACCTAATGGAAGTATAACATAACTTTTTAAAATAGATAATTTAGCTCCAAACGAACTTCATTATAGGAGGGGTCTTTTTTATCTGTAATTTTATGGTCTTGATTTACAAATGCTGTTCTTAGTTTGGTTGTAAGGTTTGGATACTTATGAAATTTTTTGATAAAATCAAATGTTAAAACATTGACATCGGCAGATACTCCCGATTTTTTATCATCGAAATCCTCTTGTGCATAACGCATCATTATTTTATTACCATCTATTATATTATAATCTGCACGTACCATAAATGTTTGGGTATTTGCATACCAGTTTGTCTGTCCCATAGCTCTTGTATATCCAGATGTTGGGAATCCACGCCAAGGAGTGACTAGGTCTCCTTGGTCTGCTATCTTTGAGTATCCTAAACGTAGTTTTCCTGCTCCTTTGATAATATCTATTTTTCCTGCTATCATTGATGATGATAGAGTATTGGGATTTTTATATCCTATTGTATTTTTACGAAGGTTTGCACCTCCTATCTCTCCTGCCCCATTATCAAATTGTTTTAGGTATCGTATAGATGGTTTTATCGTGATATTATCTCTTTTTATTTGGTATGAACTCTCTATAATCGCTGTAGATAGTAGATTGGGAACAGATATAAAATCTGCTGTTAACGTTGTGTTTTTGATAGTTCTATTTTTTAGATTAACTACAATAAGTCTATCTTCTATATCCTTCTCTTTGAGTTTACTAATAGTTAATCCACGGTGCATTCCACTATCATCATTCTCTCTATATGAAGCAAAAGGCTCTGTTGAATCATCATACGCTAAAACATGATGAAAGGAGTCATGGTCACGTAGTTTCTGTTTGGTTATATATGCCATTTTCATTTTGGTTTGGGAAAAGGGATAGAACTCTGTATAGAGACCTTGAAAGGTGTTTGGAACCATTTTGGTATCATTTGATTTAGCAAGGGTTGTCTCCATGATAAAACGACCTAACTTAATACGACTCTTACCCAATTTATATTCGAGATAGTTTTGAGCAAAAACAGTGTTTCCATAATCTCCTTTCGTAGCAAGATTGTATCGGTTTAATGTATCTTTTCCTGAACGATATTGTGATGCTTTTATCGAGTCATGCCAAGGATTTTGAGTGGTATATATAGCTGATGTAAATGATAATCCATTGTAGTAGGCACTTTTATATATTAAACTCCCTCCAACTCCAATAGCATAATGGTCAACTCCTTTTGTTTTAGTGTCAAAATTAAAGTAGTTAAATCGTAAACGACTATAAACAATACCCTCTGATAGAAACTCTCTTAAATTGTCTACATCTTTTGGTACTCTATTATATTTGAGTGTCATGTTTGATTTTAGTATTCGTTTTGTATCGCTACTATCAGCATATATTAGAGGTGGAATAGTTAAAAACAGTATGAGTATAACTCTCATTTAAATCCTTGTTTTTAAGGCGAAGTATATCCCTAGAACCTATTATATAGGCTCTTTTGAGTAAAAATAGATAATATTGATAAAATTATGATTATGGGGGTAACAAGCTTTAATTAGTTGCGTTATAATACGCTCATTAATTTGAGAAGGGTCATCAATGCAATCAAGCTTTTCTACATTAGATTGGATAATATTTGCTTCATACTTTTTACTACTTATCATCACTTCTGTTATATTGAGCCAAACAAAGATTAAAACATCAAGAGACTATTTTACAGGTTCAAACTCTATGCCTATGTTGGCTGTGGCTATATCTGTTTTAGCCACATCACAATCGGCTGCTACCTTTTTGGGAGGTCCTGAATACTCATATAAACATGATTTAACCTTTTTAGGCTTTTATCTTTCAGCCTTTTTGGCTGTTTGGTTTGTAGCAAAAGTTTTAGTACCTAAATTTTATGCTATAAATGCAATAACCGTTTATGAGTATTTAGAACATCGTTATGGAGAGACCTCTAAACGCTATGCTGGGATTATGTTTCTAATAGGTAGGCTTTTTGCCTCTGGTGCTAGACTCTATATTGGTGCTTTGGCTATCTCTATGATACTCTTTTCTGATATATTGGCTATTCATATAGCTATCTCTATTGCTATATTAATGATTGGAGCATTGGGTTATACCTATTTTGGTGGGGTTAAGTCGGTAATTTTATCAGATATTATTCAAGCCGTTACCTATGTAGGGGCAGGGGTTGCTGTTCTTGCATATCTATACTACTCTATAGATGCAGACTTCTCAACAATAATGAGAACACTCCAAGATGATAACAAGTTAAGATTAGTTGACTTCTCTTTTTCAGGTGGTTTTACGATATGGACACTCCTTACAGGTTGGTTTCTACTTAATATCGCAGCATATGGTCTTGACCAAGATATGACACAAAGAGTATTGACTTGTAAAAATAGAAAAGAGGGAGAGAGGTCATTAATCTATGCAATTATATTTACTATCCCTGTTGCTTTTCTATTTCTGGTTATTGGTCTGCTTCTCTATATCTTCTATCAACATCCTGAACTATCGCATATCTCTTCGTCTTGTGTCGACCAAAATGTAGATGGGCAGAGTGTCAAGATATTTATGTTATATATCTTAAATGAGATGCCAGAGGGATTACGAGGTCTAGTAACAGTGGGGGCTATCGCTGCAGCGTTATCCTCAACCAACTCTGTACTATCTGCTATGTCTTCTGTGGCAGTTGAAGATATATATCGACCTTGGTTAGTAAAGGGTAGAAGTGAACAGCACTATCTAAAAGTGAGTCGAATAATGGTTGTTGTTTTTGCTCTTTTACTCTATGCTATGGGAATGCTATCGTTCTATTGGCAACAATATACCCAGTTGCCTCTACTCAACTTTGCTTTAGGTGTAATGGCATTTGCCTATGCGTCACTTTTGGGTGTCTATTTTTCTGCTATTTTTACCAATAGGGGTAATGAAAAAACGGTTCTTTGGGCATTGATAGGTGGTTTTATGACGGTACTTCTACTGCAACCCTATATCTTCCCTATCAAAGTAGATTTCTCTATTATGATGATTGTAGGTACATTGGTCTCTTTTAGTATTATGATGACAGGAGAAGATAAGCGTGTCTAGTCTCTATATAGGTTTAATGTCAGGAACATCTCTTGATGGAGTAGATGTAGCTCTATGTGAGATAGATAATAGTAGTTGTATCTTAAAAGCTTCATACTTTTTGCCTATGCCTATGGAGTTAAAAGAGAGTATCTTAACGATTATAAATGGCAAAACAACTCTAAAAGAGGTAGGGGAGATAGACCAAAAGTTAGCTCTATTTTTTTCACAAGGTGTCAATCTTCTACTAGAAAAAGAGTCTATAGAGTCAAAGGATATAGTAGCTATAGGTTCTCATGGTCAAACCGTTTGGCATGAACCAAATAGTGGGGAGTTATCTTTCTCTATGCAGTTAGGTGACCCATCACGATTGGCTGTTTTGACAGATATTGATGTAGTAGCTGATTTTAGAGCTAAAGATATTGCTATGGGTGGGCAAGGTGCTCCTTTTGCTCCTGCTTTTCATCAGTTTCTATTTTCTCATCTACAACCTTGTGTTATTCTTAATATCGGAGGTATGGCAAATATATCTATTTTAGGTCAAGAGTTAATAGGGTATGATACGGGCTGTGGAAATGTTTTGATGGATTTATGGATTCAAGAGTATAAGAGTCTTCCTTATGATAGAGATGGAGATTGGGCAAAGTCAGGTAAGGTTCATACTGAATTACTCAATTTAATGTTAGAAGATGACTATTTTAACTTAAAATATCCTAAAAGTACAGGGCGTGAATATTTTAATAAGAATTTTTTAATAAACTATTTAGAACGATTTGGTAAAATATCTAAAGCAGATGTTCAAGCTACACTTTTAGCTCTTACTGTTCAATCAATTAGTAATGAAATTGAAAAGTTTAGTGTTGATAGAGTATTAGTCTGTGGTGGTGGAGTGAACAATCTCTTTTTGATGTCTCAATTACAACAAGAGTTGCCTCATTTAGAGGTTGCCTCCACCCAAAAATATGGTATACGTTCAGACGATATAGAAGCAATGATATTTGCATGGTTTGGATACAAGAGATTAGCCAAAGAGCCAATCGAACTCAAATCTGTAACAGGTGCAAAAGAGAATAGAATATTAGGTGGAGTTTATGCAAAAGATTAAATCATGGATTGATACATTAGGATATAGCGATTATAAATTGGAGATGATTAGTGGAGATGCTAGTTTTAGAAGATACTTTAGATTGGTTGTAGGAGATGAGAGCTATATCATAATGGACTCATCTATGGATATAGATAGTATCTATCCCTTTATTGATGTATCTGTTCGATTGCTAAAAGCAGATGTTCAGATACCTCGTGTCTATAAGCAAGATATTGAGCAGGGTTATCTATTGCTAGAAGATTTAGGAGATGTTCATCTCTACAATAGATTAAGTGATATGAGTGCTAAACTACTCTATACCAAAGCTATTTATGAGATTTTGAAGATGCAAAAAGCAGATACAATAGGGCTAGAGAGTTATGATAGAGAGTTTTTGCGATTTGAGATGGATTTAATGCAGGAGTGGTATATCCAAAAATATCACGGTATAGAGTTGGATAGTCAAGAGAGTAATATATTAGATTCTATGCTTACACTTATAAGTGATGAGGTTCTCTCTCAACCCCAAGGCTGTTTTGTTCATCGTGATTTTCACTCAAAAAATATTATGTTTGGTAAGAGAAGTAAACTCTTTGTTATAGATTATCAAGATGCTAGAGTAGGCTCTATAATGTATGATTTGGTATCACTTCTAAATGATGTCTATATCAAATTTGATAGAGAGATGGTTGTTGAGCTTATTTTAGAGTTTAAACAGTTAAAGGGGATTACAGATGTGAGTGATGATGAGTTTATTCGTTGGTTTGATTTTATGGCAATTCAACGGCATATCAAGATTTTAGGTATTTTTGCTCGTCTAAAAATAAGAGATAATAAACCCAATTATATTGATGATATTCCAATGACATTGAGTTATATAGAAGAGAATATAGCTAGATATAATGAACTAAAACCTTTGGAGTCTATATTAAATAAAATTAAAGGATAAAAATGACAGCTATGATTTTGTCAGCAGGGTTAGGGACACGTATGCGACCACTAACCGACCATACACCTAAACCTCTACTAAAAGTAGGAGATAAACCTCTGATTGTTTGGCATATAGAGAGGCTAAAGGCATCAGGATTTAGCAATATTGTTATCAACGTTGCCTATTTAGGTCAACAGATTATAGAGTATCTAGGAGATGGCTCAAGGTATGGAGTAGATATTCGATATTCTGATGAGCGAGATGAGGGTGCATTAGAGACAGCAGGAGGCATCTTAAAAGCTTTACCTTTACTCTCTGATACATTCTTGGTTATTAATGGAGATATTTGGACAGATTATCCATATAACTGTAACTTCTCTTTGGATAGAGGTATATTAGCTCATTTACTCTTAATTGATAATCCAGAGCATAATCTTAGTGGCGATTTCTTTTTGAGTGGAACTTCAGATAAATATACCTTTTCAGGTATTGGATATTATTCTAAAGAGATGTTTAAAAATTTAGAGTATGGAAAACAACCATTAGCACCACTGTTGTTTAAAGCTATTGATAGAGAGGAGTTAACCACAGAGTATTATAGAGGTTTATGGTACGATATTGGAACACCCCAACGTCTTAAACTTCTTAATCAAAAATTAAGCTATAAATAGAGTACAATATCACTATTTAGTCACATTATTATGGCAAAATAGTGTCAGTTTTAATTAAGAGTATTCAAAATTATTTTTTTTTATTCTTATGTGGTCTAAAGGAGGCAGGAAGTTCAGTGAAAGTATTAAAAACTTTAAATATATTATATGTAGAAGATGAAGAGAAAATTATTGAAAAGTATTCGTATTTTTTAAAAGAGTTATGTCACACACTCTATATTGCTCGTGATGGAGAAGAGGCTTATAAACTCTATAAAGAGCATAAAGTTCATCTAATTGTTATGGATTTCTTGATTCCCAAGATGAATGGAATCTCTTTGGCTAAAATGATTAGGGCAGAAGATGAACATACTGCACTAATTGCTTTAACAGCACATTCTGATAGAGAGATACTTTTAGATATTGTCTCATTGAACTTCTCTGCTTATCTTATCAAACCTGTTGGACGTGTTGATTTGATGAATACTCTTTTAAAAGTAGCCAAAAAAATAGAGAGTGGACGGAATATCCCCTTAGCATACGATTGTGTTTGGGATAATAAAAGCAAAACACTCTTCTGTTCTGATGAATCGGTAGTTTTGACCAAACGAGAGTTAAAGCTTTTTGAACTCTTAGTAAGTAAAGCAGGAGTTCCATGTAATGAAGATGAGATTTTCTTTTATGTCTGGGGAGATGATATAGACCGTACCATTACCAACTCATCTATTCGTACTTTAGTTAAGAATTTACGAAAAAAGATACCCAAAGATTTAATCAAAAATCAATATGGTGTAGGATATAAAATAGCATTTTAATTACTATTAATATCTTTTTTTAAATAGTGTGCCACTCCATCTTCATCATTAGTCTCTTTTAGAACTATATCTGCTATCTCTTTTACCTCATTTAGGGCATTATTAACTGCTATAGATGTACCTGCTAGTCTAAACATACCTATATCATTGAGACTGTCTCCAAAGACGGTTGTATCTTCTGTAGAGCGATTTAGATACTCATGAACACTATTGAGTGCATGGGCTTTATCTCCTAATGGGTGGAGTATGGTCAAAAAATAACAGTTCATATAGTTTTCAGGGGCTAATTTGACCTCGATACTATCTCCAAAAACTTTTTTTAGATGCTCTGCTAGAGGTCGTAACTGATTCTCCTCTCCCATATAGACTATTTTTAGGGTATCGTCAGCCCCTTCTATCTTTTTATGAAAAGATAATCTTTTGTCAGTTGCATAGTTATGCTCTATTAGATATGATTGATAGTTGTTTAGTAGTGGAGGAATAGCAAAAGTCTCTTCTAAAGATTGATGGTCATTTAGAGAGATTACAAAGGGTTCTATTTCAAAAGAGTTACTCTCATCAATAATAGCACAAGAGAGTTCTTTTGAGAGTGTTTTAACATCAATGAGTTTTTTATCGCTAGTGGCTACCATAGCCCCATCTAAGAGTATCAGAGGTACTTTTAGAGAGAGTCCTTTTAAAAATTCATAGCTCTTAGAGAAGCTTCTAGCTGTGGCGATTGAGAGTAGGGCATGGTCTGCTTTTTGATTCCATATCTTTTTAGAGAAATCACTTACTCTTTGGGTACTCTGTAGAAAAGTATGGTCTAAATCGGTAATATAAAGTTTTTGCATTCTATCTATCTTTTTAAGTAATTATACACTATTTGTTATTGAAAATCTGCTACTATTTCCATTATGGAAATTTTTACTCAACTTATTTATGGCAATATTGGCTTAATGATGATAAAATATAAGTATAATTAACAAAAAACTGATTATAATGAGACACTACAAATTATAAATCTCCATACAGCTTTCAAGAGGAACTATGAGCGAACAACAACAAAAAAAATACAATAATAAGAGAAATCACAACAGAACACATGTTCCTGTGCAGGGATATAAGGTCGAAAACTTACAATCTAAATCATTAGAAGAGCTAGTAAAAATAGCCGAAAAAGTAAAAGTTGAAAATCCTAATGAGTTTAAACGAAAAGACCTTATTTTTGAAATTCTAAAATCACAAGTAAAGCAGGGTGGATTTATTCTCTTTACAGGTATTTTAGAGGTTATGAATGATGGTTATGGTTTTTTAAGGAGTGAAGATGGAAATTTTGCTAACTCACAAAATGACACTTATGTTAGTGGAACACAGATTAAACGTTTTGCTCTTAGAAATGGGGATATAGTCACAGGTCAAGTTAGACAACCAAAAGACCAAGAGAAGTATTATGCTCTATTAAAAATAGAAGCTATAAACTATCTGCCTCCTGAAGAGTCCAAAAAACGACCCCTTTTTGATAATCTAACACCTCTCTATGCTACAGAGCAACTTAAACTAGAATATCACCCAATGAAGCTTACAGGGCGTGTACTTGACCTATTTACTCCAATAGGCAAGGGGCAAAGAGCATTAATCGTAGCTCCACCACGAACAGGTAAGACTGAACTTCTCAAAGAGTTAGCTCATGGTATTTCTCATAATACTCCTGATGTATCATTGATGGTTCTTTTAGTAGATGAGAGACCAGAAGAGGTTACTGATATGCAACGCTCTGTAAAAGGGGAAGTATACTCCTCTACCTTTGATTTACCTGCACAAAATCATGTCAGAACAGCAGAGATGGTCATAGAAAAGGCTAAAAGACGTGTAGAGAGTGGTAAAGATGTTGTAATACTCTTGGACTCTATTACACGACTTGCACGTGCTTACAATACTGTAACTCCAAGCTCTGGAAAAGTTCTCTCTGGTGGGGTTGATGCCAATGCTCTTCATAAACCAAAACGTTTCTTTGGTGCTGCTAGAAATATCGAAGAGGGTGGAAGTCTCACTATTATTGCTACAGCTTTGATTGAGACAGGTAGTAGAATGGACGAGGTTATCTTTGAAGAGTTCAAAGGAACAGGAAACTCAGAAGTTGTATTGAACCGTTATGTATCTGAACGTAGAATCTATCCTGCTATTGATGTGACAAAGTCTGGAACACGAAAAGAGGAGCTTATGGTTGCTCCTGATGTTATGCAAAAAGTATGGGCAATTAGAAATGCTATGCAGGGCATGGAAGATGTTGAGGGGCTTAAATTTTTATTCTCTAAAATGACTAAAACAAAAACAAATGAAGAGTTTTTAGCCATTATGAATGGTTAGTTTTTATAAACGATGAAAATAGGTGTTTTTGACTCTGGAGCAGGGGGGCTTTCTGTTGTTAAATCACTCCTTGAGTCCAATCTCTTTGATGAGGTAATCTATTATGGGGATACAGCTCGTGTCCCTTATGGTACAAAAGATAAAAATACAATTATTCGCTACTCTCTTGAAGCTTTAGAGTTTTTTAATAACTTTGATATAGATTTGCTTATTACAGCGTGTAATACGGTCTCTGCTTATGCTTTAGATGAGATGAATGCTCAAAGTAACTATCCTGTTGTTGGTGTAATCGAAGCAGGGGTTATGGCATTAGAGAACTCTTCTATCAAAAAAGATGATACCATATTGATTATAGCTACACGTGCTACTATTGGCTCTAAACGTTATCAAAAATCTTTGGAAGAGTTAAATTACTCTAATATCATAGCATTACAGACAGGTCTATTTGTACCTTTGGTAGAGGAGGGTATATTTGATGGAGAGGTTTTAGATGCAACAATGAGACACTATTTTTCCAATATTAAAATTCCTAAAGCAATTATTTTAGGTTGTACTCATTTTCCTCTTATTGGAGAGGCTCTTCAAAACTATTTTAATTCAAAACCTATATTAATACATTCAGGAGATGCAATAGTTGAATATTTGGAGGGTCAATATCAACTATCTGAAAAAAGAGAGAGAGCAAATTTAAAGATATTTGCCTCTGATAATGTAGTAGGGCTTAGAGAGATAGCCAAATATTGGCTATAGTATCCCTACTGCTTCTCGAACTATAGCCATCTTCTTATCGGCTATTGCTCTCATTTTTTTAGCTCCATCACTTAAAATATCTCTAACTAAATCAGGATTTTTTAGATACTCCTCTCGCTTCTCTCTTGCC
>JALSOO010000086.1 GCA_026986355.1 Campylobacteraceae bacterium
ATACCCAACACATATAATAAAACGTTTAATAGATACAACCTACTATTATAAACTACTTGTTGGAGCATATCAAAGTAGACAAGAGGCTCAATTGGTTAAAAATGAGCTTAATAAATATTATGAGGGAACTTTTATTTTGTGGGATATATGAAGTTTATCAAATTGTAGCGTAAAATCACCTTCTTTAGGGGTTTAGGTTCACGATCAGAAGATAATATATCATATACTAATCTATCTCCTAACCACCATAAAATAAACAGCAGGGATAATAATCAAAGTCAAAATAGCAGAGCTAACAACCCCTCCAATCATTGGGGCTGCTATTCTCTGCATCACTTCACTTCCTACTCCATCAATATACATGATGGGGATTAATCCACCCAAGATGGCAAATACGGTCATTAGTTTTGGACGTACACGTAAAACTGCTCCCTCATAGATAGCTTTTTTTAGATTTTGGGTTGTTCTCTCTTTTACTTTTCCTACAGCCTCTTCTAAATAGATAATCATAACGATAGCTGTCTCGGTGGCTACACCTATAAGCGATAGAAATCCGACTACTACGGCGATAGAGAAGTTGAAATCTAACATATCTAAGTAGATGATTCCTCCTACGGTTGCAAAGGGGAGAGTGAGAAATACAATTAGAGCATTTCTAATAGAACGTAAGCCTAGATAGATAAGAATAAAGGTTATAAAAAGAGTAATGGGTACAATAAATTTTAGACGCGCCATTGCTGATTCTAAATATTCACTATCTCCTGCCCACTCATAGTAGTATCCTGTAGGTAGTTTTAAATCTGACAAGAGCTTTATACCTTCTGCTTTGTAGGCTTGTGATGTTACTCCTTGATTAGGAGTAATATAGATAAAGATTACCTTTTTACCCTTTTCTGCTTTTAAGATAGAGGGGGCTTCTTTGTAGTAGAGTTTGGCAAATGTCGATAGAGGTGCATATCCGTAAGCTGTTTTAATCCGTATCTTGCCAATAGTTGTTGCATCGGCTCTTTTGTTTTGTTCATAACGAACTGAAATAGGATAACGCTTTACTCCATCATAGAGTGTAGCTACTTGCACTCCTCCAATACCGTTAGATACCGTATCTAAAATCAGATTTTTACTAATACCATACTCGGCTATCTTTGCTTGATTTAAGTCGATGTTGAGATAGTATCCACTATTGGCCTTGTCTGCAAATACCGATTGTGTGCCTCCATAGGCTTTTAGCCGTTGTTCTATCTTTTGAGCATATATTGACAACTCTTCACTACTATCTCCATAGAGTTTTATCCCTAATGGTGTACGGATACCTGAAAGGAGCATATCAATCCGTCCACGAATTGGGTATGTCCATGAGTTAGTTAGCCCTTTTATTTGAAGGGTTGATTCCATCTCATCTAAAAGCTTTTTATAGCTCATTCCCTCTCGCCATTGATTTTGAGGTTTAAAAGTTATAATCGTCTCAATCATGCTCAATGGTGCTGGGTCAGTAGCTGTATCGGCTCGTCCTGCTTTGCCAAATACGGTGGCTACCTCTGGAAAGTTCTCTTTTAGAATCTTATCCGTCTTTTGGGTCAAGGATTTTGCCATGTCAATTCCGATTCCATATGGAGTTACAGGCATATACATGTAGGTTTGTTCATTTAGAGGAGGCATAAACTCCCATTTTTGTTGCTCATAAATCCATACACCATAAGCCACAAAACCAACCAATATAAAAGAGACAAAATAACGCAACCATAATGCACCTTTTAGTAGTGGAGAGTAGAGAAAGATAAAAAATCTATTGAGCCAATTTTTTCGCTCGTCCAAAATTTTACCTCGAACCAAATAGACCATCAATATAGGAACAAGAGTAATAGAGACAATCGCACCTGTAAGCATGGCAAAGGTTTTGGTGTATGCCAACGGTTTAAACAATGCCCCCTCTTGACCAGAGAGTGCAAAAATAGGTAAAAATGAGACAACGATAAGTATCAATGCAAAAAATATAGGTCGCCCTACCTGTTTGGCTGAACTCAATATAAGTTCTACTCGCTCTTTACCTTCTACTTTTTTACCATATCTATCACTATAGGCTTGTAACTTTTTATGTACATTTTCAACCATTACAATAGAGGCATCAATCATCGCACCAATAGCAATAGCGATTCCTCCTAAAGACATAATATTGGAATCTACTCCTGCAAACTTCATCCATAAAAAAGTTATAGCAATAGTTAATGGAAGTGTCAATATGATAACTAGAGCTGAACGAAAATGGAGTAGGAAAAGCATCACAATCAATAAAACTACTATTGACTCTTCGACTAGAGTATGACGTAAAGTATCAATAGCCTTACTAATCAAATCACTTCTATCATAGGTTGTTATGACATTGACATCATCAATGGCTATCTCTTTAAGCTTCTTTTTTATCTCTTGGATAACAGCATAAGCATTCTCTTTGTACCGAACAACAACAATCCCACCAACTACCTCTCCTTGACCGTTTAAATCTGCCATGCCACGGCGATAAGAGGGTACTAAATCTATTACAGCTACATCAGAGATTTTTAGAGGGTTTCCATTACGATTTTTAATAACAATATTGCCTAAATCTTCTGAACTTTTAGCGTAACCAATCGCTTGAACAATATTCTCATATCCATTTTCTAAAATGATACGACCACCTCTATCTTTATTATTAGATTTAATCGCTTTTATGACATCTTGGATTGATAACTCTTGCTCTACTAATTTATCCTCATTAATGGTTATCTGATAGTTTCTCTCAAATCCCCCTACACTTGCTACCTCGGAGACACCATTTATCCCCAAGAGTGCATATTTGTAGTAGTACTGTTGTAAATCATAAAGTTGTGATAAATCTTTGGTTTTAGAGGTCAAAGCATACTCATAAACCCACCCAATACCTGTAGCATCAGGACCCATTTTGACCTGTGCTGTTTTGGGAAAGGTTGGCAACAACTCATTTATCTTCTCTGCAACTCTATCGCGTGAAAAGTATATATCCTCTCCCTCATCAAAGATAACATAGATTAAAGCATTCTCAAACGATGAAAAAGCCCGAACCGTTTTTGCTCCTGCTACAGACATTAGAGCATTCGTTAGAGGATAGATTATCTGGTCTTCTATCAATTGAGGAGATTGCCCTTTCCACTTGACAGAGACAATAATCTGTGGAGGAGTGAGGTCAGGTAAAGCATCAAGAGGTGTCTTTTGGATAGCCCACAAAGAGGCTAAAAGAAGAAGTATCGTAGTAGCTATGATTAAAAACCTATTTCGCCATGAGAAGTTTATAAGGGACTCTATCATTAAAAATTCCTAGTTTGGGATTAGGATAGCCACAAAAGCATACCCCTACAAATATATAGCTATAAGTTTAG
>JALSOO010000087.1 GCA_026986355.1 Campylobacteraceae bacterium
TCAATATTTTTAACCATGGTTCAAAAGAGAGTAGGGGGGTATTTTTTGAAATCCACTCCAACTTTGGAAAATAGAAGAGTTTATTGTAGCGTTTACACCAAAAGAAACAAGGAGTTAATAGTAACAGCAGTAAAATAGATGGTGTTGCAAAAGTAAAGTTCATTGCTTTAATTGTAGCTAAATTATTATTTAGAAGGATTTGTTTATTTAATAATTTATAATTCTTGGAATTTATGGGTATTTTGGATACCCCACAAGGGGTATAGTTACTCTTCGATAACTCGTTTATTTGTATCTTGGATTGGTCTATTGTTTGGGTGTCCAAATAGAGCTGTGAATTTCTCTGCTTGTTCTTTGCTTACGGTAAGTGGTGTTTTGTATACATGCCATTTTACCTGCTCACTACATGGTGGAGTTGTCAATGACCCTGTAAATTTATAGTAATCTTTATTGGTTGGCATCAAAGCTTTTACCTCATCACTTGTTAATCCACATTTTACAGCTGTTCCCTCTTTCTCTTTTAGAGTTGGAAATTTTTTCCATATTTTTGCTAATACAGGGTTTTCTGCTCCCTCTTTAAACATTACAGCTACAACAGCTAGTTTACCATCGTCTGTCGCATGAACAAAGTGTGCTTCTAGTGGGAACTTTTTACCATTAATATTGTTTTCACTAGGTGTATGGAAGTGGAACTGTTTGAGTTTATATTTTGCTCCATCAATGTTCAATACACTACCATCAGCAATATTGATTTGAACTGTATGCCCATTATCTATAATTGTCTCTGAACCAGTTGTATAGTTTAGGTCAAGAGCAGGTAGCTCTACATCTTTTGTAGCTACTACATTGATAGGAGATTGCTGTTTACCCTCTGAACACATATTAAACTTTTTATTTAATTCACTCCAGTGGCTAGGAGCTACATCTCCTGTATATCCCCAATGTTTTGCGTGATGATGTGCTTCTTCTTCTTCTGTATGAACTGTTTTACTACATCCTGATACCAATAGTAGAGCTGTTAATGCGATTGTTGAGTAGGTCGTGATTTTTTTCATATATAGTGTCCTTTTTAAGTGTGTTATGAATTTTATCAAAAAAACTTATATTTTTTCTATAATTTTTAATTTTTAAGATAAATTATAGATATTTTTTTACTAATTTCCTATTTCTCTACTTTTTTTATCATTTTTATTGATTTTAAGGATAAAAAAATAGTGTTTTACTTTTTTTGGATATAGTTAATTATTAAAAAAAATGAGGAGTTTTTGATTATGTATGTAAGGGTTTATAATAATAGATTAATCAAAGTATATAGTGGAGAGGATTTAAAGAGTTCAGAGATGATAAGTAAGCTTAAAGGTAGAGGCCTTGCAGGGTTTACTATCCGAGATAGAGATGGAGATATTCAATTTTATGATAGAGAGGTAGTATCATCATCAGAGTTACAGATGATTATTAGAAATTTAAAAACGGTTACAGTAGCTATCAAAATGAGTGATGATGAGGTAATTGACTATTTTTATACTATTGCAAAACTTCAACTGATAGAGCATAATAGAGACTCTTTTAGAGAGAATGAACTTTATGAGTGGATGAATGCTGTTATAGATTCAGGGATTATAAAGAGTTCTATTTGGCAGAATGTAAAAGATAATGTTTATTTTAGACTAAGTGAAAGTGGATTTTTACTTAAGGATTAATTGTTTAATACTGTTTATTAAAATTATTTTAATAGAAAATCAATCATCAAATAGTGTAACAAATAAGAAAAAAGCATATAATATATAACTTTTTTAAAAAAAAGTTATATATTTCATTTTTGTAACACATTTGGACTCTATAATCCTTCTATATTTTCAAAACAAAGGATTCAAATGAAATTTTTAAAAACAGTAGCTATGTTAGCACTATTGGTTATGTCAGCAAATGGAGCAAAAGTGACATGGGGTGCAGATGGTAAACCGATTATTGAAGCTTCTTCTACACCTGTTAGAGGTTGTATACAAGGTGGGTTAGAAGATTTAGGTAAAGAGACAAACTCAACAATAACTACTCCTAAACTTCACTGTTCTTAATATAGCTCTTTGCTCCTGCCATTAGCAGGAGCAATAATTTTGGCTACCACTTTCCTTTTGCTATATCTAAAATAGTCAAAGGCACATCAGCAGTAGTTGGTAAATCTACAATTCCTATATCTATAGTAGCAAAGCTAAGAGCTTTTCCTATAGCTACACTAGGATTAGATGGTCTAAAGGCAAATTTATCAGTAGCAATCTGTTGAATCTCTTTTGATAGGAGAAAGTTTATAAATGTTTTTGACGCATTTTGTATTTTTTTATCTTTTGCTACAATAAATGCTGGGTGGTCATTGAGTACAGATTTTTCAGGATAAGTCACTTTGATATTGTTGGAATATTTTTCTAATAAATCAGGAACCATATTCTCATAGGTAAATATTGTCGTATATTTTAATCTATTGGTTTTAAAAGTTCTAGTAAGTTTTCCTGTAGATTTTTCATTATGGTTTGTAGCTTTCCAAAAGTTATTCATATATTTTTGAAATTCAGGATTATTTAGCTGTTTTTCTGTCAAAGGGTCATAACTATCAAAATAGGTGTAGGCTTTAGATAGAAGAGTCACAAATCCTGAGTTTGATTTTTCTGGGTCTGTAAATGCTACTCTCATTTTACCAAATTTTTTATATTTAGGCGAAATCTCTTCCCATTTTTTATTGGCAACTTGCTCTACATTTGATAGATTATAGGGTTTAGTAAGATTTTCATCTATAATTTTTGCTTTATCTGCAAATGTTACCATTACTAATGGGCTATAAACCAAGGGTGTACTATCTACCTTATCAAACTTATCATAAAGTAATCCAGATAGAGAACTTGCAGGACTCTCTATGCTACATTTATCAAGATTACCATCATTTAATCTCTTCATCATCTCCCCAGAGCCTTTATAGATAACTTCTGTTGAGATATTTGGGTACTCTTTGTTAAACTTAGGTAAGATAGCTTCTATCCACTCTTTTTTCTCTGAAGCCATACAGATGACAATGGCTGATTTCTCTTTTTTATCAAGTTTGCTATGTATCCACTCTTTTGCATTAGTAAAATTTTTGTTGAGCATACTTTTCCACTCTTCTACAGACGCATTAGCACTATTTGACATAGCTAGAATAAGTGAAATAGTTAAAATAGATTTAGTTTTCATTTTATATCCTTAAAATAATTTTTTATTAAGTTGAAATCTAACATATTTAAATTTCATTAAAATTTTAGCAGATTACTCTTTATGTTATGTTATATTACTTTTATGAAAATAGCAAGTATAGATGTAGGACTCAAACGGATAGGTTTAGCAATCTGTTTAGATGGAAATATTGTCTTTCCACAAGATGCAATCCTAAGAAAAAATAGAAATCAAGCTTCTCGTGATGTGAAATTATTTTTAGAAGAGTGGGATATTGATATATTGGTAGTTGGATTGCCTAAGGGTGGTTCTACTGAAGAGGAGATGGAGAGACGAATTAGACATTTTGTATCTCTCTTGAATCTTGATAAGATAAAGGTTGAGTATCAAGATGAGCAATGGAGTTCGATAGAAGCCAAAGAGTTAACAAAAGGAGTCTTTCGTCATAAACGTGATGGAAAGATAGACTCTATCTCAGCCAAGATTATTCTGGAGCGTTGGTTATGAAGAGAAAATGGAGTGTAAAAAATATACTAAAAGAGCTTATATCGACTCTACTTTTACTTTTTATTCTATCACTTGTTGTAAATTATATTAGAAAGCCAGAGGTAAATGGAGATATATATAGTTTAAAATTGACCGATATTTATAATAAACCCTTAGATATGGATAAGTATAAAAATAGACCATTGGTTGTACATTTTTGGGCGACTTGGTGTCCTATTTGTAAGCTAGAGGCTTCCAACATAGATTCACTCTCTAAAAAATATAATCTACTCTCTATCGCTGTCAATTCAGGTTCTAATAAAAAGATAGGAGATTTTATGAGAGAGCATAATCTAAACTATAGAGTAGTTAATGACAATAGTGGAGAGTTGTCAAAAGAGTTTGGTATCGAAGCCTATCCTAGCACATTGATTTATGACCGAAATGGAAAATTAAAATTTTCCGAAGTAGGCTACACTACCACATTAGGGTTACAAGCAAGAATAGAGTTAAGTAATTAATTGTAAATTTTAACATTATCTTCACACTTGGATAGTATAATTTGATTATGAAAAAAATTATACTATTAACATTATTAATTATCGGAATTGGAAATGCAACAATGTATCAAATTGTGCATTTAAAAAGAGGTAGTTCTTTGAATGTACGTGAGATACCAGAGATACGCTATAGAACAGCAGTAGGAACTATTCCTGCTTTTGCTACAGGAATCAAGATACGACAATGTAAATATAATAGTCAAGGTCAAAATTGGTGTTATATCTCTTATCCTCAAGGTGCTTCACATTTAGAGGGGTGGGTAAAACGCTCTTATTTAGCTCCCATGAGAGGTGCTTCAACTTCAAAACGACATATAGAGAATTTTTTGCAAAATTTTTATAGAGCAGATGAGGAGGATTTTTTAGATAAGCTTCACTCTTTATATAGATTTCCTATGCAACAGTATATGTGGAGAAAAAATGTCTCTTTGATGCAGTTACGTTCTCAAAAGGTTCGTTTTTATAAAAAATGGGGAAAACGTGATTATCGTTTGACCCATTTTAAGATTTTAAAACGTCGCTCAAACTATATTGATGTTCAAGCAACAGTACGTTGGAGAGTCAAAGGTTATAAAGCATTTAAAGAGGGTAGAGATATACAAAAGCTTAGATTACTTCCTATGGGGAACAGTTTTAAAGTATTGGCACTAAAAAATCTAAATCATTGGGTAAAACCAGAGCCGAAAGTAGAAGAACAAAATCTAACTGTTCCACCAACTGTAGCTAAGTTAGAAGAGTCGATAGATTTAAATAAAACAGTAGTTAATGTTGGTTATTACATTAAAGTTGGCTCATTTTTTGGAGAGATTAATCCAATATTCCTAAAGAAAATAAGTAGTTTAGGTTACCCATATGTTGTGCAAAAGGCTATTAATCCTAAGAATAGTAGAAGCGTAATTCGTAGGGTTTTAATTGGACCATTTAAATCAGAGAGTTTAGTAAAAGAGTCATTAGCATCAGTACGAGAAAAAATCAATAAAGATGCTTATATCCAAACGATTAAAAAGTAATCTATCCCACAGTTTTAAACTGTGGACTCTCTAAATTGGATTCTCTATCATCAAGCTCTTTATCTCTTCGCTTATCTTTTATTCGTTTTCTTTTCATTAGCTGTTTTGCTAGTTCTCTCATGTTTTCTGTGGTATCACTCTCATCGACTATCTCTACTCCCAAGAGCGTCTCTACACAATCTTCTAGTGTCAATATACCCTCTGTTTGGTCATAATTATCTTTGACTAAAAACATATGTTGTTTCTTTTTTATAAACATATCCAATGCTTTATCTACAGGAAAGGTCTCATAGATAGAGAGCATTTTATCTTGAATACTTGCAATGGTAACAGAATCATCAACTAGAGATTGTTTAAAGATTTTTTTGGTTAAAACAATACCTGTTACATCTTCAATACTTTCATGATAAATTGGGATTCTAGAAAATTTAAATATCTCCTCTTGGGTATCCATCACTTCTCTAATAGTCATATTCCCCTCAATAGCAAAAACAACAGAGCGTGGAGTGAGAATATCATTTACCTTTTTCTCATCTAATCTTAGTACATTTTCTATAAAATCAGACTCTTTCTCGTCTATGACTCCTTCATCTTCACTAATAAGCATACTCTCTAAGAGTTCATCTTTGGTGGTGGTAGCTTCATCTTCTTGACCTTTTGATATTTTGTCAGTAACAAGTAGTGTTATCAAGACAATAGGGTAGGTTATAAAGATAAAAAATTGGATAATTCTAGCTGATATAGGAGCTAGGGTTTTCCAGTAAATTGCACCAATAGTTTTTGGAATAATCTCTGAAAAGAATAAAATTGCAAAAGTCAATATAATGGATACATAGACCATTGCACCATCTCCATATAGTTTAGATGCTTGAGCCCCTACGACAGCAGCACCTAATGTATTGGCAATGGTATTTAAAATCAGAATAGATGCAATAGATTTGTTGATATTCTCTTTGTGAGAACGAAGTAGTTCACCTGTTTTGGGTTTCTCTTTTTCCAGAACAGAGACATAAGACATCTGTACCGAAAGAAGTACAGATTCAAGGATAGAACAGAGGAAGGAGATTCCCACAGAGAGTAGAAAGAAAAGTATCAGATAACTCATTTAATTAAATAAACCTTTATAGTAAAATAATAGTCGCAAGACCTAAAAAGCTGAAAAAACCTACTATATCTGTAACCGTTGTTAAAATAACGGTACTGCCAATAGCAGGGTCAATCTTCATTTTCTCTAATATAAGAGGAATGGTTGCTCCAAAAAAACCAGCCATCAAAAGGTTGATAATCATAGAGAGGGCAATAACAAAACCTAGATTTTCAATGCCAAACCAAACGGTTGCGATAGTACCAATTATTATAGCAAATAAGAGACCATTTAATAATGAAATTGTAACCTCTTTTATAATAATTCTTTTAGCATCACTTGGAGATATATCTTTTAGTGTTAGTTGTCTAACAACAACAGTTAAGGTTTGTGTTCCTGCGTTTCCTCCCATTGATGCTACAATAGGCATGAGTATAGCAAGGGCTACCATATTATCTAGTGTATTTGCAAAAAGCCCAATAATCAATGATGCAATAATAGCTGTAATCAGATTTATACCCAACCAAGATGCTCTCTGTTTGGTTGCTTTTATAACCTCTTCATCATCTTCAATATCATCTTTTAGACCAGCTAGATTATATATCTGTTCGGTTGCTTGTTCTGAAATAATATCATGAATATCATCAGAAGTTATTCTACCTAATAGCCTATTATCTTTTGAAATTATGGGTATTACAAATAGGTCATACTCTTTGACCCAATTTACAACATCTTTAATATCATCTGTATCATAAGCTGTTATGGGTATATAGTTATCATCAGACTCTTGGATATTTTCTTTGAAACTTTTATCAAAGTCAAATGTCAATAAATCATCTAAATCTATACTATAAAGTAGGGTAGAGTCCTCTTTCGTAATAAATATATTATGCACATTCTCTAACTCATTAGACTTTTTTAGTTTAGAGAATCGTTTAATAGCATTATGAACAATCTCATCTTCATTAGCTTTAAATAGCTCAACTTGCATGTATGAACCAGCTTCATCTTCATCATAAGATTGAAGTTTGGTAATATCTTTTTGGTCAGATTTATCGAGTCGTTTAAATACTTCTGATGCAATATCTTCATTATGCTCTTCAAGCTCCTGCATAAAGTCAGCTTGGTCATCACTCTCTAGCTCTTTTACAGCTTTGGCAAGGTCTTTTACCTCTACTGAAGCTATCATGTCATCAAAATATCTATCAGGAAGTTCTAGTGCAACATCTCCCAAAATCTCTTTTGGTATGAGTTTAATAGCTTCTGAAAATTTATCTTCATCATATTGTTTAAGTATATTTACTATTTCTGAGAAGTGAAGCTCCTCTTGATTGTGTGCTTCTAAATGTTTTTTTAACTCTTGCATCTTAAACCACCTCTATTTTTTGGGAATTATAGCTTAAATAGTTAAAAACAGTTTTATTTAAAACTGTTTTTAATCTTTATTGATTATCTCTTTTTTAAGTTAAAATTATATATGATATAAGAGTACTTAAATAGTAAATTTTTAAAAGGAACATATTATGAAAAATAGTAAACTACTATTGGTTGTAACACCAGTAATCCTTGTAGCTCTTCTACAAGGTTGTACCCCAAAAACAGCAGGTGCAGATTCAGCCTATTTAAATAAAAATAGAGGTGCTGCAGGAGCTCAAATATCAAAAGCAGAAGCAGAGCAGTATAGTAGACAGCAAGGTTTAACTGCTGATGAGATTCGTCTAGAAAATATGAAACGACATCAGACAACTGATGCTATTCAAGAGGGTGCAGCTGCAGCATCGAGTGTATCTCAGGCTACAACTGGTGCCGTAGATGCAATTAATAGTCTTAAGGGGCTTTTTGGAAGATAGTTGGAAGATAGAGAGAAGAGGTAACTCCTCTTTTCTACTAGAAAGGATTGATTTTATGAAAAAAGCTCTACTATTGTCGCTCTTTGTTTTAGTTTTTATAGGGTGTTCAAATGATTATCCTACTTATAGTATACCTCCCAAAAAGACCTTTGTTAAAGAGGAGAAAAAAGAGCCTACTTTAACCTCTAAAGCTATTTCAAAAGATGACCATCGTTATGACGAGCGTTATAGGAACTTTAACTATAATAGATTAGGGTATAGCAATAATCAGGGTGGATATTATGGATATTATGATAGAGATGGTTATTTCTATAATAATCAATACTATAATTATAATGACCGATATAGATATGAAGATAGATATAATAGAAGAGGTCTCTTTGATAGAGAACGAGAGTATAATAGAGGTTATATAGATAATCAATGGAATAGAAACCATAGAAATAGAGGTTATATCACTCAGCCGATTCCTGCTCGTGTCTACCACCCTAGAGAGGGTGTGATAGAGTATGGAGATATTAGTTATCAAAACTCTCCTGAAAATATAAAAAATCGTATTGATAATCGTGGGTATTAGTAGGGTCGATTATATCGACCACTACATCTAAATTAATTCGTTCAAACTCTCTTTACAAGCTTTAATAGCCTTTTCAATCATCTCATCTGTGGTAGCTATAGATATAAATCCTGTCTCATAAGAAGAACATGCTAAATAGACCCCTTTTTCTAGCATCTTGCCATGAAATTTTCCAAATAGTTCAGAGTTGTTCTCTAGTGCATCATTAAAGTTTTTAACCTCTTTATCTGAAAAGTAAAATCCAAACATAGAGCCACGAACAGTAGTTACCATTGGTATATTTAACTCATCAGCAGAGGCTTTGAATCCCTCCATTAATCTTGTTGCTCTCTTTTCTAATATTTTATATATAGTTGGGTCTGCTTTTAGCTTTTTAAGGCTTGTCAATCCTGCACTCATAGCTACTGGGTTACCAGATAGTGTTCCTGCTTGATATATTGGTCCTTCTGGAGATAGCTCTGCCATTATCTCTTTACGTGTTCCAAATGCACCTACTGGCATACCTGCACCGATTACTTTTCCTAGAGTTACAATATCTGGTTTAACTGCTCCAATACCTTGATACCCTGTGATAGAGGCTCTAAATCCACTCATTACCTCATCAAAGATAAGTAATGCTCCATGTTCATCACACAATACTCTTAACTCTTCTAAAAATGCTTCATCAGCAGGTACTAATCCCATATTTCCTGCAATAGGTTCGATAATCACTGATGATACACCATTCTCACTTTGTGCAAAACATGCTTTTACCGATTCTATATCATTATAGGTTGCCAAAAGTGTATGCTTGGTCAAATCGGCAGGAACTCCTGGGCTAGATGGGCTTCCAAATGTTGCCATACCTGAACCTGCTTGAACCAAAAGAGAGTCAGCATGACCATGATAACAGCCTGTAAATTTGATAAAATCATCTCTTTTTGTATATCCTCTTGCTAGACGAATAGCAGACATTACAGCTTCTGTTCCAGAACTTACAAAACGTACCTTTTCTATACTATCAAACATCTCAACAATCTCATTTGCCAAATCTGTTTCGCCTAATGTTGGTGCTCCAAAACTTAGCCCTCTCTTTACAGCTTCTATTACAGATTTCTCTATATCTTTATCTGCATGACCCCAAATAAGAGGACCCCAACTCTGAACAAAATCTATATATCTATTTCCATCAATATCTATCAGCTCTCCACCCTCTCCACGCTCTATAAAAACAGGTGTACCACCAACAGATGAGAATGCTCTAACAGGAGAGTCAACACCTCCAGGGATTACTTGATATGCCTCTTTAAATGCCAATTCACTTTTTTTGTAACTCATTTACTATCTATCCTTGTTATCCAAAATATTTATCAAATTATAGCCTAAAATCCCTACTGTGGTATCTTTAATCATGGATATTAACTATTTTGCATTTAAATTTGGTTATAATTCTAACAATTATAAATAGATGAAGGAGAGAGAATGGGTAGAGCATTTGAGTACCGTAAAGCAGCAAAGATGAAGAGATGGGGGGCGATGTCCAAGATTTTCCCTAAATTGGGAAAAATTATTACGATGGCAGCCAAAGCAGGAGTTCCTGACCCTGATATGAATCCTCGACTTCGTACAGCTATTCTTACAGCAAAAGCTCAAAATATGCCAAAGCACAATATCGAAGCAGCGATTAAAAGAGCTACAGGTAAAGACTCCATAGATATTAGAGAGATTCATTATGAGGCAAAAGGTCCTTATGGAACACAATTTATTATTGATTGTGCTACTGATAATGGTACAAGAACAGTTGCTAATGTAAAAGCAATATTGGTAAGAAATAGAGCAGAAATGCTTACCTCTGGTTCTCTAAATTTTATGTTTACACGTAAATCTGTTTTTACCTTTGATAAAAGAGATGATATGGATATAGAAGAGATTGAGCTAGAGTTGATAGATGCAGGTCTTGAAGAGATAGAAGAAGATATAGAACCACAAGATAATGGTGATGACAAAGATATTGTTAGAGTTTTTGGTGCATTTGAGGCATTTGGAGATTTATCTAAAGCACTTGAAGAGATGAAGATTGAAGTTACTAAAGGGGAACATCAATATATTGCTAATATGCCAATTGATTTAACAGATGAACAGATGGAAGAGTTAGATGTATTGATTGATAAGTTAGAAGAGGACGAAGATGTTCAGGCTGTTTATACAAATATCAATTAAAAATTGGTCGGAAATCCGACCTTAATCTCTCTTTTTGAATTGAGCTTCTACATAAAAACTCCCAAATGGAATAATTGAAGCTATAAAAAATATAAATGCTTCTTTTTTAGAAAATGGTACTTCTTCGGTTGCAATAATAAGTTGATAGACAAATGCTATAAATAAAACTCCATGAATCATTCCTGCTATTTTGGTTGCGATTGGAAATCCTCCCATATATTTTAAGGGCATTGCTACAAATAGCAAAAATATATAAGATAATCCCTCAACTTTATTGATAAGTCTAAACTTTTTTAATTCGGACATTTGTACTCCTATTTTTTAATTTCAGTATATCAAAAAAATATTAGGTTTCTCTTACTCTCTAAATTTATCAACTTTTAGCTAGAATTCCACTATTAATTATCAATAGGATAAAACAGTATGACAAAATCACTTCTTATAGAGATAGGTGTAGAGGAGCTTCCTGCTATACCACTACTTAAAATTTTAAAAAATATAGAAAAATCATGGAAAAATATCTTAGATGAGTATCGTTTGAGTTCCGATTTTGAGTTTATCTATACTCCACGCCGTTTAGTTTTAAAACATGTGGCTATTAACACTCTACAAGAGGATAAGAGTATTGAACTCTTTGGTCCACCAATGATGGTTGCTTTTCGTGATGGAGTAGTTACTAAGGCAGGAGAGGGGTTTGCTCGTAAGTGTGGAGTAGATTTTGAAGAGCTTGGAGAGATTGAAAAAAATGGAAAATTATGTTTATACTTTAAAAAAGAGGAGAGAGGAGAGGAGATAGAAGTTCTTCTCCAAGAGATGCTTCTAAAATGGTTAAACTCAATGGCATTTGGCAAGATGATGCGTTGGGGAGCAAGAGGTGATGAGTTTATTCGTCCTCTTCGTTGGTTACAAGTCCGTCTTGATAATGACTCTGTTGATGTAGAACTTTTTGGAGTAAAATCAGATACTAAAACCTTTGTTCATCGTATGGTAGATTTTAATGCTGTGCAAGTAGATAATGTAGCCGATTATAAAAAGATTTTAGCTAATGGAAAAGTATCTATCTACCCAAAAGAGAGAGAATCAACTATTTTAGCTCAATTTGATGAACTTGAATCAATATATGATATTACTATTGAGAGAGATAACTCTCTATTGGCTGAAGTTGTAGCTATTACAGAAAATCCAAAAGCTCTTCTTGGTTCATTTGATAAACTCTTTTTAGAGTTGCCCCCTGAAGTGATTATAACATCTATGAAAGAGCATCAACGATACTTTCCTGTATTTAAAAATGGTAATTTAACCAATAAGTTTATAGTAGTCTCAAATGCAGTAACTACTGATTACTCCAAAGTTATTGCTGGAAATGAGAGGGTATTAAAGCCACGTTTGGCTGATGGACTATTCTTTTATCGAAATGATTTAAAACGAGGTCTTGTTACTGATGGACTTGAAAAAATTACATTTATGGACGGTCTAGGTTCTCTAATAGAGAAGATTAATCGTGAAAAAAATATAGCAGGTAAGCTCCTCTCCCTATATATCGAACAGGTAAAAGAGGAGACAAATAAGAGTGCTACGCAACTGATAGAACTTATGGACGAAACTATCTCTTTGGCAAAAGCTGATTTGACTTCAGAGATGGTTTATGAGTTTACAGAGCTTCAAGGTCTTATGGGATATTACTATGCAAAAGCCTTAGGAAAAGATAAGATAATCTATCAAGCTATTAAAGAGCAATATTTCCCATTAGGAGAGGGTGCAGAGCTTCCATCATCTACCTTTTCAGCTATTGTATCTATCTCAATTAAACTTGATACACTAATTGGTCTCTTCTCTATCGGTAAAATCCCAACAGGTTCAAAAGACCCTTTTGCTTTACGCCGTGCTGTTAATGGAATCGTGCGTATGGTTATAAAGTATAATTTATCCTTTAATATAGATGAGGTTATAGATATGCTCAATGAACTCTATAGTGATTATGATACTCAAAAGTTAAAAGAGTTTATTATTGAGAGAATCAAAAAATCTCTAAAAGCAAACCCTT
>JALSOO010000088.1 GCA_026986355.1 Campylobacteraceae bacterium
TATTTACTCTTTTGAGATACGGTAAATAACGGCATACATCAACGGTACAAAATAGAGATTTAGTACCGTAGCCCATGCCACACCAAAACCTAAGCTAATCGCCATTGGTTGTAATATAAGAGCTTGTCCTGAAGCAAAAAATATAAGAGTAGATAATCCCAATACAGTAGTAATAGAGGTCAAGATAATAGGTCGTAACCGTTGCCCTGCTAGTTCTAGTATCTCTTGCTGATTCTTGGCTCTTCTGACAAACTCTAGCATAATCAAACCATCATTTACTACAACACCTGCTAAACCTACCATTCCCATTGCACCTGTCATAGTTAGATTTAACCCCATAATCTTTGTACCTACTAAAACACCAAAAATAGATAGAGGTATAATAGATAAGATTATTAGTGGTTGCCAAAAAGAGTTAAACATCCAAACAAGAGTTATAAATATTAAAAACATAGCGATAACCATCGCTTGTAGCATCTCTCTCATTATTTTACTATTTGCTTTCTGCTCCCCTTTTATAATAACCTTTACACCATTTTTTTCTATCTTCTCCAATAGTGGCTTTAACTGTTTCATCACTTCAGAGGGTACGATTATCTCTTTGTCTACTCTAGCATAGAGAGAGGTTACTCTAGTAGCATCTTCTTTGAAGATTCGTACAAATGATTTTTTATAGAAGAAATCACAAACTTGATTGAGTGCAATAACCAAACCATCAGGTGTGGTTATCTTAAACTCTTTTATCGTAGATAGAGAGTCTTTAAACTTATCCTCTATACGTATACGCACAAGCCCCTCTTTGTTGAACATCTTTCCATACTCTGCCTTGAAAAATGAGCCACGAAGTGCAGAGGTAATATACCCCTCACTCAATCCCAATGATTGACCATACTCATTGACTCTTAGTTTTAACTCTTTTTCTCCCTCTTTAGCATTATCTCCAATATCTGATACACCTTTTATATTATGGAGTCTATCTTCTACTAAATAGAGTGCATCTTCTACTTTTTGTTGATTAGGATTAGAGAAACCTATCTCTATATCATTACCTATCATTCCTGTCTGCTGTGTATATACATTAAACTCTTCAAAAACTTTTTTGCCATCTATCTTCATTGCTCTCATCTCATCTAAGAGTCCATCTTTTATCTCTTTGGCTATGAGTTGTGCTTTTTTAGTTCGTATCATATCTGAACCATCATACTCCAAGGAGAAGAGAGGATTAATATATTTATCAAAGATATTTTCTGGTGCTTTTTCATGTAGATTGATAAAGATATGAAATAGATTATCTCCTAGATTAAAGGTCTGGTCTGGGTTCATCTTGAACCCAATAGAGGCAGTAACCGAATCTACCCCATTCTTATCTAAATAATCTATCAATCTCTTCTCTATTATAGTCACATATTTTTCTGTATCTCTTAGCGTATTGTTGATATTGACCACACCATTTAACTGAACCTGCTGGACATCAAACTCTGGCATAAATTGGACTTTGCTAATCTTTATCATAGCTACTGTTCCAAATAAAATAGAGAGAACCAATATGATAAGTGATGATTTTTTAAATCGTAACAAAAAACCTAATATCCCTTGATATAGAGATTTTAAAACTCTCCAAAAAGCACTCTCTTTATGCTCTATCTTCTCTATCTTGCCAATAGAGAAGAACTCTTTAGCATGTAGTGGCAAAAAGTAAAATGCTTCAAAGAGAGAAGAGAGAAGTAGAATAGAAATCATAATAGGAAGAACCTTCATAAAGACACCCATTTTACCTGTCATAATAAGTAGTGGCAAAAAGGCAAATATAGTTGTCAAAGTAGCTGTAACAATAGCAGGAAACATCTCACTAGCACCATCTATAGATGCTTGGCGTGGACTCTTGCCCATCTCTAGGTGTCTATATATATTTTCAGCTACAACAATCGCCTCATCTACCAACATTCCTAAAGCTATTAATGCACCCATGAGGCTCAACATATTTAGGCTATATCCCATCATATCGGAGTAGATTAGCGTTATCATAAATGAAGCAGGTATACCAATCCCTACTACCAAAGCTATACGGATATTAAGTGTCAAAAAGAGAGCCAATATAACCATTATAAGACCAAATAGAATATTAGAAGAGACTAAATTTAGACGATTTTTAATCCAAATAGAGGTATCAGTATAGGGTTCAAATGTTACTCTACCTTTATATTTCTGATTATACTCTTTTAAAACCTCTCTAATCTTTTTAGTCAAGGCGATAGCATTTCCATCTTTTGTCTTTTTTATATCCAAAGAGATATTTGGAACACCGTTGAAGTGAGAGAGTTGGGTAGGTTCAGCTAAACCTAACTTAACAGTAGCCACATCTCTTAGATAAAAACGTTTACCATTGACTGACAACATGCTCTCTTCTAATGCCTTTTTACTCTTTTCCCCATTTATAGTAGAGATATAGAGGTGGTTTCCTCTCTCTTTGATTGTACCTATAGGAAAGATAGAGGAGAGTGAAGAGATAGCAGAGTATATAGCCGATTTAGAGAGTCCATAGGCATCTATCTTCTCTTGATTTAAGAGAATAAGAATCTCCTCATCGGACTCTCCACGCATCTTAATATCACTCAGATTTGGAATAAGTGTAATTCTACTCTTTAAATCCTCCCCTGCATCAACCAACTCTTTCATAGAGCCATCTCCTGCAATAGCGACTAAAATAAGAGGATAATCTTGTATTTTTATCTTAGCAACAGGCTCGTCCATATCTGAGGGTAAATCTCGTTTTAGCTTAGAGATAACATCTTTTATCTCTCCTAATACCATCTGATTATCATTTCCAGAGACAATATCAGCACGAATTGAGAAGACTCCATTTTGAATAGTTGTATAGATTGTATCTATCTCCGATAGCCCTTTTAACTCATCTTCTAACTCTTTTACTATCATCTTGTCAAGTACATCAGCACTTGCTCCTGCATAGACTCCAGCGATAGTTACTTGGTCTAGTTGAGATGGTGGAAAAATCTCTTTTGGAATCGCTTTATAAGCAAATATAGACATGATAATCATCAAAACCATAACCAAATGGTTCAATACAGGTCTATCAATGGAAAATTTGAGAAATTCTCTAATCATCTAAACTACTTAACATCTTGTGTCAATAGATTTTCATCAGAGTGTATCTTCTCTAAACGATTTTTTATAAGAACCTGCTCCTCTTGAAAGGTAATCTTTAATGATTTTAGATGTGAAATATCTCTACTCACATAATAGATGTGATTATCCAAATAGATATTTGGAATAAGCAGAAGTAGAACCAATGCTATGGAAAAGACCGTAATCAATAACATACTTCCTGTTACTCCATTCTCTT
>JALSOO010000089.1 GCA_026986355.1 Campylobacteraceae bacterium
TTTTATTCTTTTTTTTTGCATAATTCTCTTCATTATTTTAATGAATAATTTTAGCATATCTTTTGTTTATATTCTATTTCTTGAAAATACTTTTGACTTTGTTAAAATGCTTAACTTAACGCCATTGGGGGACAAGCTACTTTAAATAGTCTCCCCTTTTTTCTATACTATCTATCATTAGTGAGTGAAGAGGGAGATTCAGCTTGTTATCAAGAGGTAAAAGTCAAAGTAGATAGACTCTCCTAAACCAAGCATAATAGAAAGCAGATAAAATAAATCCCATGCCCAAACAGAGTGTAATCACAGATATAGCAACACCACTTTTGGCTAGAGAACCTATAAAAAGTGTTACACCTATGTTTGAGAGCATAAAAGTCATATCATTATAGGCGATAACTCTCCCTAAAAACTCCTCTTTTGTTGCATTTTGAATCATATAATAGGTATATGACCAAAGAGAGGTCATAAATAGTCCTACAAAAAACATTAAAATTAATGAGTTTATAAAGTCATGTTGTACCCAAGCCCATATAATAATGCTAACTCCTTGGATAGCAAAAATATAGTGCAGAGAGTTTTCATTAACAAAACGACTTAAAAAAGCCCCTCCAACAGCCAATCCTACGGCTCGTGTACCATTTATCAAACCTATAGCCAAAGGAACAGATAGCAGTATAGAGTAGTTTCTATCTGCTAAAATAGTAATAATAGTATCAAAACTTGTTAATCCCAAAACTGCATGGAGTAGAAGTAGATGTATCAATTTTTTGTGACTCTTTAGATAGAAAAATCCACTTTTCATCATTGATATAGCACTTTGAGTATGTTCTATAATCTTTAGCTCAATAGTTAAATTGACCAATACTAAAGTAGCTAAAATATATAAGAATATATCTATCAAAAAGGTTATATTGTAGGAGAAATAATATGTAACAACACCACCCAACGACATACCCAAAGCAAAACATATAGACCAGACAATGGAGTGAATCTCATTTGTCTTTTGAAGCATCTCTCCCTCTAATATTTTTGGGAAAAGAGACATCTCAGCTGTAAATAGCATTGAGGAAGAAGAGGAGCGAATAAAGAGAAAAAACATAAGCCAATATACCTCTGCCAAAGAGTCTATTGTCATAAAGAGTATGGTCATTGATATTTCAACAAATAATAGTATGCTCATAAGTTTTTTAAATGGTATACGCTCTACTATCAATCCTGATAATGGTGCTAAAAGAACAGATGGCAACATAACCATAATGAAAACCATAGCAATCTGTAACTCTGAAGCCTCATACTCTACAAGCATAGAAGCAATTGCAACTTGTGAAAACCATGTACCAAAATAGGATAAAAACTGGATAAGAGTCAAACGACCTACAACAGGATGTTTGAGAATATCTATATAGGTTAAACTACTCAATTTCTACTCAATCGGCAATTTAGCACTCTTCCACCCAATCATACCACCACTCATATTGATAACTGTAAATCCATTTTTAGTCAATAGACGTGATGCTGTAGCACTTCTATTTCCACTACGACAATAGACCAAAACCTTTTTTGATTTATCTATCATATTTAGATTTGATTCCAAATGTAAAAGAGGCACAAGCTTAGCCCTAGCAATATGCCCATCTTGTTTATACTCATCAGGTGTACGAACATCAACAATCGTCAAATTATCATCATTCTCAATCATTGTATAAGCAACTTTAGGTTCAACCGATTGATAATCATTTAAAATCAACCCTTTTGTATAGAGTAGATAGAACCCTATAACTACCATTCCTACCCAAAAGAGTATATCTATTAATTTATTTTTCATCTATTTCCTTTTTGATATAATTATATTAAAATTATCGCTAATTTTTTTTAATACTTATTAGCGTATTCGAAGATTTTAACGCGTTCACAACACCATATTTTAACACTTTGTATCTTATATCCACCCCATGAATGAGGTGGTTTTACGCTACAATTTGACAATCTTACCTCGTTACTAAGCTAGGTCTATTCTTTGTTTTCTTGGCATGGGATATTCCTTTTTTTAAAGGTATTATAGCAGGAATTTGGTGCATATTCAACGTCTGACCCCTTGGTGGTCTAACCCTTAATCAAGGCAATTATGATAGAATACAACCATCAATTATAAGGAAACAGTTAATATGAATATAGCAATACTCTTTGGTGGTTCAAGCTTTGAGCATGAAATCTCTATCGTTTCGGCGATTACAGTTAAAAAAGTTTTAAAAGATGCAACTCTCTCTTTTATCTTTGTCGATGCAAATCGTGAATTTTATCTGATTGAGTCTAAAAATATGAAATCAAACCATTTTTCTAATGGGGCATACAAAAAGGATAAAAAGCTTACTTTAAAAAAAGGTGCATTTTACACAGAGAGTCTCTTTGGACTTAAAGAGCAGAGTTTGGGAGTTGTTCTCAATCTTATCCATGGACGTGATGGAGAAGATGGAAAGATAGCTTCAATTTTAGAGTTTAATGGGATTGATTATATCTCTCCTAGAGTTGATGCGTCTGTACTTAGTTATAACAAACTCTACACTAAACTATATGCTCAAAGCATAGGGGTCAAAGTTGTTCCATACTCAGTTTTAAATAGTTCAGATAGTCGTGATATTGAGTTGGAGTATCCTGTGATTATTAAACCTGTACGATTGGGTAGCAGTATTGGGGTAAGCATTGTAAAATCTGCTGATGAGTTGGATTATGCCCTAGATGTCGCCTTTGAGTTTGATAATCAAGTACTAATTGAGCCTTTTATAGATGGGGTATTGGAGTATAATCAAGCAGGGTGTAAAACCTCTGATTTTGAACTCTCTATCGTTGAAGAGCCAAATAAAGAGGAGTTTTTGGATTTTGAAAAGAAATATTTAGATTTCTCTCGAGATGGAGATGTTGAAGATGCCTCTATTTCTTTAGAGTTAAAGAGTGATATTCAAGACTCATTCAAAAAGGTATATGGAACACTATTTGAGGGGGCAATTATCCGATGTGATTTCTTTGTCGTTGATGGAGAGGTGCTACTAAATGAGATAAATCCAATCCCTGGGTCAATGGCAAACTATCTATTTGAAGATTTTGAGGGAATGGTGGGGCGTTTAATAAATTATCTACCAAAAGAGTCAGAGATTAAGATAGATTACTCCTATATTCACTCTATTCAGAGTGCTAAAGGTGGGAAAACACAATAGTTAATATAAAAATAACTATTATTTAGATACTATTCCGTAAAAATCAATATGGGATATTAAAACAATGCGACAACCTAAAGGATTTGGTAAAACTTACTTCTCT
>JALSOO010000090.1 GCA_026986355.1 Campylobacteraceae bacterium
AATACCAGTTCCATTCGCTCTTGGCTTACAGCAAATTTCATCAATAGCTCAAACATACGTTTTCTTGGGTGGATTGCCATCGAGTCCCCTGCTTTGTCGGCTATCTCTTTTATATCCCAACGTGATAGATAGATTCCACTTACATTTGGGGCAACTATCTTGGCATAGAGTGCCTCTGTGTATGAGGGGTAATCTTTTAAATCTGCCTCTTCATCTGTGGGGCATGAGCCATCATTACAGAAGGAATCACTCTCTATCTCGGCTCTTAATTTATCTAAATCTTCATTAAACATCTTATTCTCCTATATAATCGTTGGAATTATATCCATATCTATTTTGGCATCGTACCAACGTTGGGCTAACAACATCATGCGTATTGCTAAAATCATCTTCTCATCAAAAAACTCTGGATTATCAACTAAATCATCAATATCTACATCAAGGTTATAACCATAAATCTTTCCATCAATAACCTCTACAAAGCCTACTAAACCACGAACTTTTGCACGTTCATTTAGCTCATCACAATAGTTAAGTGCTTGTTCTTGAAACTCTGGTTCTATTATCATCTTTTTTACTTTGGAGTGTGGTAGACTCTCCATTGTAATATGAAAATGTTCATCTTTTATATTTAGTGCAATTGCTGTGGCATTGATACCATTGGATTTCAATATTTTGTTAAAATATCGTCTTCTATCCCCTGTTTGTGCATTATAACCGATAATGGTACAGAGTTTTGTATCGGGTTTTATCTCTTCTGGTCTCATTTTAAACTTCTCCTTGCTCTTGCAATATTATGAAGCTCCATTGCCTCTTCCTCTTCGACTCTACATCGTATACAAGTCTGCTCTCCACCATGATAGGTAAAGTAGTTTCCACACTCATTACACCGTTTTACATCAAATGTAGCCAAGGTTCTCTGTTTGGGTTCAAATAGCTCTTTTATCTCAAAGGCTGGTTGTAGCTGTATGGAGTTTGGTTCACACACATCATGACATAGATGACACTTGACACACAACATAGAGTCAAAATTAATCAAAGAGAATTTTGAATTTGAACTCAATGCACCAGTGGGACAGATTCTATAACAGATTTGACAATTAGTACAGCTCTCATCTACAAACTTTTGAGAGGTAAAGTTAATATCTTCTGTGGCTATTATCTCATATTTTTGAGGTTTTTCTACTCTTTTTAAAATGGAGTAGAGGAGTTTTCGCTTGTTTGGAATCACTTTGTTTCTAATTTTAGATATATCCCCTACATCAATACCAAAAGCTTTAAGCTCATCTGCATCAACGGCTTCATCGAACTCCTGTTTGCTCTTGATTGCTCCCTTTAGAGAGAAGAGTGAACGTCTACTTATATCTTTTGGAGTTTTTTCATCTTCTAATTGCTCATTGTGAATAGATTTTATCAAAATCTCTTTATCACAAAAGGTTGATAAGATAAAGTTTGCCTCTTCTATATTTTCACGTAACTGATTTTGAAGCTTATTGCTCTCTCCCCCACAACTACACCCCTCTACATCCATAACAACACTCTCTTTTGAAGAGATTGCCATAGAGATAAGATGCTCTACACTTAATACTGATAGACAACAATATAGGTCTTTTTGACACGCTAATTCGTTACTCTTCTCTTCTAAAAATTTAAAAAAGAACTCAATAGTAGAAAAACCTGAAAGAGAAAACGATTCCGTAGGACACACACCCACACACCCACCACAAGTAATACATGCTGATGGGGTAAAAGCAGGTATATTTTCTACAAATTCAATCGTATCTACAGGACATATATCTAAACACTTGGTACACTCTGAAAATTTTGAAGTAGCTCGAACACATGTTGAGACATCAAATAGTAGATTCATCTTATATACTCTCCACTAGAGGTATTCCTAGTTGTTTGTTGATATACTCATAATCTTCTAACATAAATTGCAAAGTCAACTCTGCACCATCATGATAGAGTGGAGTTCTTGACTCTTTTTTCATATTGATAAGATACAAAGGAGACCAATTTAGTAGATGGTCTTTTAGAAATCCTCTTTGAATAAGCAGTATCTCATGGATTGCATCTTTATCATCTTCTTTAAAAGCTTTTATCATGGTATCACATAAAGAGTACATAAACTCTAACTCTACTCCAATATGGTCACCACTAATCACTCTAGCCTCTTCTAATCTCACAGTAAAATTAAGTGCATCATAAATCTCCAAAATTGGATTTTCTGCACCACTCTCTATCATCTGGTCATCTCTGGTGTAAAATGTCTCATAAGGAACAAGGTGTAGTAGTGATAGATTGGTAAAATCTACATCATAGTAACGCTCTTTTAAGATTTTATTAGAGAACTCTTTACGTTTACTCCACGCTTTGTAGTTTGGAAAAAGCTCTAAAATATCTCTATTATTTTCTATTGTCTCTAAAAACTCTTCGTCTACTTCTGTTATCATAAGTCTTGATATGAGTGCATAAAGTTCTACTCTATTTTCTATATCTTCTAATGTAATATCCATTTTTTCCTCTTTTTTTAAATTATATTTAATACTACTTTCAAAATAAATATATCTAAAAATATTGATTGTGAAAATAGTTAAGCTAAAAAGAGAGTAAACTCTCTTTTTAGTATATAGAGGAGAGTAATTTACCCCTTAATATCTACATCATATGCTGAATGAGCAAGAGCAGGACCTGTACGTTTCATATGTCTAGGTCTTCTTAGTTTGTCTCCAGCTTGAAGAGGACGTGTTAATTTATCTCTCCAACCTTGCATTACTTTCATATTGTTCTCATAGTTTACATAAATATCCCCAATAGTATCCTCTGCACCTGCTGGTTCAATGGCTACTTTTAAGTGCCAAGCATGGTTACCTGCAATTGGGTCAGGGTGAGAAGGGGCAACAGCATTTTGCCACGCACCACTTAGTCCGTCCCACCAGATATTGTCAAGGTCTTTATTGAACTCTTTAAACTGCCATGTATCACGACGTGCATACATTGCATCTTTTAGACCCTGTTTTGGTTTAAGCGTACCAATTTTACCGTCCATTGTCATATCATAGAGTGGTGCACCAAGTCCCATTACACCTAATTGATGAGAAAATCCTGGAATATCAACAGCATTTTTAAGTTTCCATCTACCTGCATGGTGAGAGTTAGCTAAGACGCCTGGCATAGTAGCCTCTGTTGGTACAGCCATAGCGATAAAGTAACCAGAATCAAGTCCTGTCACGGTATCGGTAACATTAACTTTAATTGCATCACCCTGTTTAATATTCATACGTTTTGCAT
>JALSOO010000091.1 GCA_026986355.1 Campylobacteraceae bacterium
GAGCTGTAAGATTATCGCTTAGGTCAAATCCTGTTTTTAGGTAACCTACATAGAGATTGTTATTTTCAGGATAGCCAAAACTAAGCTCATTGCTACCTTGTAATGCTTCTGCTCCTAACATCAAATAAGTATCGGTAGGGGCAACCCAATTCACGGCAACTCCTGCATCTTTAATCCCCTCTACTCCTAACATCGCTTCATAAACCAATGGTTGAGCCTCAAAGTGTTGTGCGTGGGCATGAATGGCATTAATACGTCCAAATCCACTTCTAAATTGACCTGCTTTTACCTCTAAGTTTGCAGGTAACTGTTTAGTGGTTATGTAGGCTTCTTCTATCTCAAACTCTGTTGGATGTAGATGAAAAATAGCATCAGAGGTAAAATAAGGACCTACATCAGAGTGCATTCCAAGCTCTGCATAGTTTAGGTTAAAACCTCTATTTTTGTTAAATGGTATCTCTTCTGTTTCATCAACAAAGCCATCAATCCCATAATCCTCATAGTCTGAGTTTTTAATGTTTCTACTAATGGCTGAACCACTTAAAATAAGTGATATGTCTGGGATAAAGCTTTTTTGGTTAAAGCTATTGCTTTTACTTAATGCCTCTTTTAACTTCTCTTGTTTTTGAGCTTTTTCTACCTTTTCAAGTGAATCAACTCTCTGCTTTAAATCGCTTAACTCATCAGCTCTTAACAGTAGTGTGCTAAGTGCCAATGAGAGAATAATCGTCTGTTTCATATATTCTCCTAATAAATAATATGTTTTTTTTGTTTTGGGGTTTTAGCAGATATGAGGAGGAGCGTTGGCGTTGAAGCCTTTATCTAAAGTAATTTGAACGAGTGTTGGTTTAAAAAGAATAGCTTCATAACTGCACTCAATACAATCTGTATAGGTTATAGGTGTGGGAGGGGTATTGCTATGTAGATTTTTATGAACAATACATATTTTACAGTCATCATGAACTTGTGCATCTTTGTGTATATGTATCGCACTCATAAACGAGGCGATAAAATAGACAACAATAAGTAGGTGACGTAGTCTGTTTGTTTTCATGATTTGGAATTATAACAAAAAAATATTACTTTTTGATTTGTTCTCTTCTCTCTTCAACCATTGAGTGAATAATAGAGATACCTACAAATAGAATTCCTACTGTTCCAACTAATACTTCATTAACTTCTATAAACATTTTACAAAACATAATCAAAGATAGTGCAAGAATAGCATAGTGCGCTCCATGTTCCAAATATTTATAAGCATCTAATGTTTTTTTCTCTACCATGTATAGGGTTAAAGAACGTACAAACATAGCTCCAACTCCTAAACCTATCATTATAATAAAGATATTTGAGCTTAATGCAAATGCACCAATAACGCCATCAAAACTAAAAGAGGCATCAAGTATCTCTAAATATAAAAGACCAATAATACCACTACGCACACCATTGGTATTGAGAAGTTCATCAAAGGTAATTACTATAAGATGTAGAATAATTCCTGAAAAGTATGCCAAAGCAACACCTGTACTCATGGAACTATCAACACTATTGACTAACGTTAATCCAATAGCTAATGCGATAATGGTCTCGGTATGTTCTGCTGTTGCAATTTTTTTTATAACTCTATTGTTTTCTATAAAATCTATCCATTTTATCTCTCTATCTGAATCAAAGAGAAAATCTAAAAAAACCATAAGTAAAAATGCTCCACCAAAAGCATAGATAATATAGTGTACTTTCTCAAAAATATCTTGATACGATTCTGGTGCGTACATAGCTAATGTGAATGTATCCCATACTCCTATTCCTCCATCTACAATAACTACATGACTAGCCATTGATACCATCATAATTGGAAAGAGAAATCGCATTCCAAAAACAGCTATAGGTATACCATAAGTGATAAAACGCTGTTGCCATTTAGGCTCCATTGTCTCTAAAACTTTGGCATTTACTACTGCATTATCAAACGATAATGTAACCTCTAGTAGAAAAAGTAATATCACTATATATAGGGCTGAAAACCCCCCTAAAAATATAAATGTACCTACAAAACCTAACAGGGTAATAATAATTGAGCTTTTAAAATGTCTCATCTATTAGAAACCTCCTTTAAAAATATATAAAAATATTTTATAATAGATAGCTACAAATCTATCTTAAAAATAGTTTTTTGTGTATATATAGTGGAAATAACCTCTCTTTAGTCTGAAAATATCCCTTGCTCCAATTTGTAACAAACTAAATTATCATTTGGATAATAGTGTGTTATTTATACACTCCATTACAAAAAGTTGGATATTCTACCTAAAGTGATAGAAAAAATCTCACTTAAAATTTAAAGATTAAAGGGGAATCCTATGTCCACAATGACAGCTCCTGAAAATACTCCAGTATGGGTTAATACAGCAAGATGTAAAGCATGTGATATTTGTGTTGATGCTTGTCCCGCTGGTGTACTTTCTATGAAACCAGATGCAGGTACCGTACTTGGTGCTATGATTGAGATTGTAACACCAGATGCTTGTATTGGCTGTAATGAGTGTGAACTCTCATGTCCTGATTTTGCTATCTATGTAGCAACTAAAAAAGAGTATAAATTTGCTAAATTGACAGACAGCTCAAAAGCTCGTCAAGAGGCAATTGTAGCGAATGGTTACAGATTACCAACAGATTATAAGGAGGCGAACTAATGGCATCTGATGCAAATGCACAAGGCAAAATTAATGCTGATGGAAAAAGAGAAGTTGTAATGATTGGTAACCACCTATCAGCTCTAGCAGCAGTTGATAGTGGTTGTAAATTTTTTGGTGGGTATCCAATCACTCCATCAACAGAGATTATGGAAGCGATGACAGACTTTTTACCTAGAATTGGTGGAACATCTGTTCAGATGGAAGATGAGATTGGTGGTGTTGCAGCCGCAATAGGTGCATCTATGTCAGGTGTTCGTTCTATGACAGCAACATCAGGGCCTGGTATTTCACTAAAAGCTGAAAACTTGGGTCTAGCTCAAATGGCAGAAGTTCCTTTGGTTGTTGTAAACGTAATGAGAGGGGGTCCTAGTACTGGTCTTCCAACACGTGTGGCACAAGGGGATGTAGCTCAAGCTAAAAATCCATCACATGGAGATTACAAATCCATTACACTTTGTGCAGGTACTCTAGCAGAGTGTTATACTGAAACAGTAAGAGCATTTAACCTAGCAGACAGATTTATGCAACCTGTATTTGTTCTTCTTGATGCAACACTTGGTTTGATGCATGCCAAAGCCATTCTTCCAACAGTTG
>JALSOO010000092.1 GCA_026986355.1 Campylobacteraceae bacterium
AATCTTAAATAAAAGGAAATAGAGATGAAAAGAAGAGGTTTTATAAAAACATTATGTAGTTTACCAATAGTTACAGTTTTACCTAGTGCAGTAGAAGCAGATGAATCAACCGTGGCAGATGGTTTAGATGTTGTTGGATTAAATAAGATTATAGAGATTATCCAAAAGGATAAGCGTCTAAATCGAAAAGTAGATAAATCTGATATTGAGATAGCCATTAATTCGGCAAGAGGTATGAATCAGATTATTATTGAAGCAATTATCCAAACAGGTGTGGGAAATAATCAAAAAATATCCATAGCTGATACTAGAGAGATAAATGATTATATCTTTCATCATTATAATGATGAGTGGGTAGAGCTTCATGGAAATGATGAAGAGAATGAAGAGACTGGATTTCATTTAGTAGTAAATGATGGAGCGAAAACAAGACTTTTTGGTAAAAATGCAATAAATAAAGTAGCTGATAGTATCTACCATTTAGGTTTTGAAACACATTTAAGAAATAGACTTCTAAATGAGGACTCCAATAAAAATGCTTCATTCAAAAATGTATCAAAATGGTTAGATTTGCTCTTAAGAGATGATTTAAAAGCTGGTCGTTTAATAAATACTGATATTCAAGAGGTTACTGGAGAGAGTGGTACAGGATTGGATAAGATTATAGAAGTCATATATAATGATAAGGGACTTCAACGAAGAGTATCGACAGGAGATATGAGAATTGGAGCAAAAAGTGCCAATATAATGATAGGGTTGCTATTAGAAGCAATAGATGCAACAGATGCTGGGGCAACGGGTATCTATACAAAAGAGGATATGAGAGCTGTAAATCATTATCTAGTAGCTAACTATTCAGATGAGTGGGCAAAAGCACATGGAGATGATGAGGATAATGAAGAGAGTGGCTATCATAGAGTACGTGGAGATGGAGCAAAAACTAAAATTTTTGGTAAAAATGCTATTAATCGTGTTTTTGATGGGATTTTTCATCTTGGATTTGAGACACCCTATAAAAATAGATTAGTAAATGAAGATGGAGATAAAAATGTGAGTTTCAAAAGAGTTGCACAATGGCTAACCAAACTACTATCTGATGAGCTAGATAACCAAAAAGATGATTTGAAGATTTTAATCCCTCTATACTCCTATCCAAATTGGCAAGATGATGATTATATATGGCAAAAGATTATAGATGTCAAAAATCAAAATCCAAATATTGATATAGTAGCTATAGTAAATCAAAGTAATGGTCACTTTACTCAAAAAGATACCAATTATAGTAGAGGAATTCAAGATTTAATAGAGGCAAAGATAAAAGTAGTAGGTTATGTCTATACAAAATATGGAGATAGAGCAACAGATGAGATTGTAGCCGATATAGAGTCTTGGAGTCAATTTTATAAAGATGATGGAGTTTCGGGAATATTCTTTGATGAGGTATCAACTGATACTACAAAACTAACCTATTATAGCAATTTAAGTAGTCAAGCACGAAATAGAGATTTAAGTTTTGTTGTTTTAAATCCAGGGATTACAATAGACCAAGTTTATATTGATTCAGGTATTGCCAATATTGTTGTAAGTTATGAGAATCCAAATAGTGAACTACTTAGTAATCCTCCTGCAACATATAATAATCCATCAACTTCTACAGAGCTATCTCTATTGGTTTATAAAATGGAAGATAATAACGTAGATGATTTAATCTCTTTTGCACGAGAGCATAAATTTAGCTATATCTATTTTACAGAAGATGGCTTTGATGGTAATCCATGGGATAGTGTCTCTACCTATATAGATGTAGAAGTCAAAGGTGCATTGAGTTAAAAGATAAGATTACAAGAAAGATATGAGACGGGGGGGGTTATTTTATCATTTTAAAGGAGTTTTTTTATTACAAAGGAGTTTCTAATACAAAAAATGTCTCATATCTTCTATGGACATATTATAGATGAGTTTGGTAAACGAATGGATAACAGACTATAAATAATAGAGAAATTATCTCTATTATTTGTATCTTTTACCATTTTGAGACAAGAGCTACATTTACCTTCGCATATTTTGGAATATCATTTCCATCATAGCTTCCACTATTACTAGCCATTTGTGCTGATATATCGAGTTGAAATGCTTCTGGTCCAAGAGCAAGACCTGCCGTATAGACAACACCATCATTACTATTAGCTATATTTTGCATCAGTCCACCTCTAAGTGCAAACCAAGTAACTGGATGATAATTGACTCCTGCTCCTAACATTTGACTCTCATATCCATGAATAAGTGTTTTATTACTTGTTAAGTCCAAATCCCCTGCCACATCTAATGAATCATTGATATTATATTGTAAACCTGTTCTAAGTTGTAAATCTGCTTTTAATTTTTTACCATGTGCTGTATCAAAAGATGGGCTATTTAGATTTTTCGCTACTAATCCCACTTGAAGTTTTTGAAGATTTGATGGTTTAAAGAGTAGACCTACATCTATACCAATATTATCACTCTCTTTTTTATTCTCTTTTAGAGTATCTGAATCGGTTGCATTATCACTATCTACACTAAGTGTTTGAGTATAGGTTACTCCATGAATAAGTTTTAAACTACCACCTACACTTAGTTCTCCTTGAGGTAAATCAAAGGCTTGTGCATAACTAATGGGTACTTCTACCGTTAATAGACCTTGACCTTTTATAGTAGATAGATTATTATCTAATGCATATTGTAGAGAATTTTGTTCATAGTTTGTTCTATCTGTAAGTCCATAGGTATCATTGATAGGGTCATAGGTATAGTAGAGTCCATTATCTTCATCTTTGACACTCAATCCAGTATGTTGACTATCTATATCTGCTGATAGTGCTATATCACTTGTAGTATAGACTCCAATTGACATATTGTCATATTGTACGCCTAAGTAAGCTGATGGCATAAGAGATACACCATTATTTGAACCAATGCTTTTTAATATATCTTGGGCTTCTTTAATATTATCTCTATCTTCTCTACGGTTACTTTGTGGAATAGGTGCATTATTGGCAACTCTATCTACAATATCTGTTAAATTCATATTGGAGAGTTTATCAATTTTTTCTCCAATATTATTTTCTCTTACTCCTAATCCTACTCCCAAACTAACCTCTACACCTTTTTTTTGTGTAAGTAGAGCAGGGTTGTAGTATCCAGCTAATGAACCAGAGGCAGAGGCAACCCCTGCTCCACCCATACTCGTACTCAATCCACCTAATGATTGAAATTCACTCCCATGTAGAAGTGATAGACTCAA
>JALSOO010000093.1 GCA_026986355.1 Campylobacteraceae bacterium
AGCTGGTCCACTTGGGGATTCTCCGATTGGTTGTTTCGCATAGTTATACCCTAATCTACCTCTCCATTTATCTGCTTTGTATTGATACCCTACAGCATAGACATTTTGATTCTCCCAACCAAAATCTTTGTATCCTTTGGCATCTCCCCATTTAATCTGTTTATAATCAAAAGCAAAAGTATGTTTATCGACTTCATATCCAATACCCATACCAATCTGTGCAGGTTGTTCCAGATGATTTCCCATTGTTTGAGGGAAAATACCAAAATCAACAAAAGGCTGAGTGGCATTAGAGAGTTGATTTTTATACTCCATATCAATCTTTGATTTATATACAGCACCAAATGTTAGACCATTAGCTACATCATAATAACCACCAAGATTAAAACCAAAACCTAAATCTTGTGCTACACCATCTCCAATATTTTTACCATCAAAACCTTGATAATTTATATCCAATGCACCATATTGAATAATAGATGTCACAGCCATACCAAAATTACCACTTCTATAAGCCACAGATGGGGCAAACTGCATAAGTTGAAGATTTGATACCATATGCATATTACCTGAGTCTCTTTGAGTCTGTTTTGCATTACGATAATCCACACCCATTCCTGCTGTACCCCACATACCGATACCTAAGTACCAATTATCATTAAGTTTATGAGAGATAGCTACACTAGGGATAATATTCATATCGGCATCACTATCATGTGATGATGCTTGACCCATCTTGGCAGACATATCAGGCATAAATATAGTTCCACCAAAAGAGATTGATGTACCTTTGGTACATGTAATAAGTGCAGGATTATGTAGAGTCGATTCAGCACAATGACTTACAGCAATACCTGCTCCACCCATACCTCTGGCTTTTGTACCTACCCCAATAAGATTATCCCCGTTTGTTGCATGTAACAGTGTAGAGGTTAAGAGAGATAGAACCACTCCTTTTTGCAATGTTTTAACATTTAAATCCATAAATACTCCTTTTTATTAAATTATGAATTTAAATTATAACATATCTGTTTTACTTATAACTTATTTTTAACAATATTAATTACGAGTGATAATTAGGAGACTCCTTGGTAATGGTAACATCATGCACATGAGATTCACTAAGACCTGCTGATGTAATCTCAACAAATTCAGCTTTTTTCCAAAAGGTTTTAATATCTTCTGAACCACAGTAACCCATAGATGCTCTAAGTCCTCCAATCATCTGATGAACAACAGAGGATATTTTACCACGATAAGGAACACGCCCCTCAATCCCCTCTGGTACAAGCTTATCAGATGCAGTTCCCTCTTGGAAATATCTATCGGTACTACCTTTTGTCATCGCTCCGATACTACCCATTCCACGATACTCTTTGAACTGTCTACCATTAAAAAGTATCATCTCTCCTGGAGCTTCATATGTACCTGCCAATGCAGAACCTAGCATAATAGAACTTGCACCCACAGCCAACGCTTTTGCTACATCTCCAGAGAAACGAATCCCTCCATCTGCAATGACTGGAACACCAAGTGGATTAGCCACTTCTGCCACCTCATCAATCGCTGAAAGTTGAGGTACTCCCACACCTGTTACAATTCTAGTAGTACAGATAGACCCAGGCCCAATTCCTACTTTAACAGCGTCAGCTCCTGCCTCAATCAAATCTCTAGCAGCGACTCCACTTGCAATATTTCCTGCGATTACATCTACATCAAGATTGGCTTTTATCTCTTTTAGCGTATCTATAATACCTTGTGAGTGTCCATGAGCAGAATCCAAAACAATAACATCAACTCCAGCTTCTACAAGTGCTGTTGCTCTCTCTAATTGCCCTACCCCAATTGCTCCTCCTACTCTAAGTCTACCGTGTTCATCTTTATTGGCATTGGGGAACTTCTCTTTTTTCTCTATATCTTTAATCGTAATAAGTCCTTGAAGTTTACCATTATTATCAACAATAGGAAGTTTCTCAATCTTATGCTCTTGAAGTATCTTGGAAGCCTCATCTAGTGTTGTACCTGCCTTGGCTGTAACCAATGGTGCTTTTGTCATAACATCTGCGATAATAGCACTCATATCGGTAATAAAACGCATATCACGATTGGTAATAATACCCAAGAGAGTCATATCATCATCTACTACAGGTACACCTGATATTTTATAGTCAGCCATTAGCAAATCAGCATCTTTGACTGTTTTATCTGGAGAGATAAAAATTGGGTCAATAATAATTCCACTCTCTGATTTTTTGACTTTGCTTATCTGTTTTGCTTGGGTTTGGATATCCATATTTTTATGAATAATACCGATTCCACCCAAATGAGCCATAGCTATAGCTGTTCGATACTCTGTTACGGTATCCATCGCTGCAGATACAAGTGGTGTATTGAGCGTTACACGTTTAGTCAGATTGGTTTTGATAGATACCTCTTTTGGTAACACAGTTGAGTGTTGTGGAACAAGTAGTAAATCTTCAAATGTAAATGCTTTTTTCTTGATATTCATATTTTATATTTTCCTTTTATTTTGTGTAGTTTACGGCTTTTTCGAGACTTAATGCCCCGTCAAACACTGCTTGTTCATCAAAAGCTTTACCAATAAGCTGTAATCCTATTGGCATACCTTCTCTATCTTTTGCAACAGGCAAAGAGATAGCAGGTAATCCTGCTAAGTTAATCGCAATTGTATACATATCACTCTTATACATCTCTAGTGGGTCTTGTGTAGAGCCAATTTTAGGTGCAACAGTTGGAGCAACTGGAGATAAGATTAAATCTGCCTCTTCAAAAATTTTATTAAACTCATCTCTGATTAGGTGTCTAACTTTTTGAGCTTTTATATAATAAGCGTCATAATATCCTGATGATAGGACAAAGTTACCTAACATGATTCTTCGTTTTACCTCATCACCAAATTGAGCTCGTGTATTGATATAGGTCTCTTCAAGATTTGAACCCTCTACACGTTTACCATAACGGATACCATCATAACGTGCTAAGTTTGTTGTAGCTTCTGCTGTAGCCACAATATAATAGGTTGCAATATCATACTTGGTATTTGCCATTGTTTTATGGACGATAGTATGTCCTAGCTCTTCTAAAACTTTTACTGTTTTAGCATATGCCTCTTGAATCTCTGGATTAGCCTCTGCTATATAGTTATCAGTAACAGCAATGGTAAATTTTCTATTAGCATCTAAGTTTTCACTGGTTGATACAAGCTCTAAACTTGAAGAGGTTGAGTCTTTTTCATCATAAGATGCGATTGCATCATATAAAATAGAAGCATCTTCTACATTTTGAGTAATAGGACCAATCTGGTCAAGACTAGAAGCATAAGATGCCAAACCAAAACGACTTACACGACCATAAGTAGGTTTCATTCCTACACAACCACAATAAGAAGCAGGTTGACGAATAGAACCACCTGTATCTGAACCTAATGCAGCAATAGCAATCCCACCAGCTACAGCAGCAGCTGAACCACCTGAACTTCCACCTGGTACTCTATCCTCTCCATAAGGGTTTTTGGTAACACCATAAAATGAACTCTCGGTAGTTGACCCCATTGCAAACTCATCCATATTTGCTCTACCAAATGGTGTGAACCCTTTTTTCTGTAGATTATTAATTACCGTGGCATTATAGGGAGCAACATACCCTTGCAGAATCTCTGAACCACTTGTTATGGACCAACCTTTTACTTGAATATTATCTTTGATAAGAATAGGCACACCCTCTCCTGCTAAAGAGAAATCAATATAAGCATTTAACCCACTCTCTTTGGCTTTAGATTCCATCTCAAATCTCAATAACTCTAACTCATCTCTACTTTTTGTTAATGCTTCTTTTAGTGTAATCACTTGCTGTCCTAACATGTTATATATAGTTAATAAAAAAATTTTGTGATTATAGCTAAAAGTTGTTTTTGGTATGTTTATTTTTAAATTCATAAATGTTATTATATTTTTATAAAGATTATTAAAGAATCTAAAATATTAATGCTATACTTTGATAATAGACTATTTTAAAAGGAAATATATAATGAAAAAGATGTTATTTATAGCAGGGATAGCTCTCTACAGTAATCAATTAGTAGCAAACAGCTTAGATGAGTTAGGAGACATTCAATTAGTAGACGAATCAGATAAATCGGCTCTATTTCAAAAAGGTCCAATTGTGGGTTGTACCGATTTCAAAAAAAAAGAGATGAGCTGTTCAAAAAAACCTGAAGATGTCATACTAAGTCAACTCCCTACTAGTAAACAGCTAGATGAAAAAGATTTGGATAATGAGGAGGATAGCAATGAGATTAAAGAGCAATTAAAAAGTATCTTAGCCGAACTTTCAGCACTAAAAAAGAAACAAAAAGCAAACAGAAATACTATTACAGAACTACGTTCATTGGTCAAAGTTTTATCTATAAGCAAACCTGTTATCCAAGGAAAAGAGAAACTAAAAATTGTTAAAAAAACAATTAAGAGAATGAAACCTAAAAAATATAAAGCAACACGTATTAGAAAACCAATTAAAGAGGTAGCAGTATATGATGACCATGTTGTAATTGAAGTACAAAACAATGAATCCTTATCTACTTATGCACAAGCTTACTACCATGACAATACCAAATATTATAGAATCTACAAAGCAAATAGAGATAAAATTAATAAAAACTTACAAATTGTTATAGGAGATAGACTTATTATCCCTGGAGCTACTTCATATAAAAATCAATAAAAATACCCCTTGTGGGTATCTATGTGATATAATTCCAAAAAATATCTACACAAGGTTAATATCTTATGCACATCTATGACAGTGTTAAAAAAACTAAACTCCCTTTTGAACCTATTATTCCAAGAAAAGCTTCTATCTATATCTGTGGTCCTACTGTTTATGATGATGCACACTTAGGTCATGCTAGAAGCAGTCTAAGTTTTGACCTTTTATCTCGTACACTTAAACTACTACATTATCAAGTAACTATGTGTAAAAACTTTACAGATATTGATGATAAAATCATCAAAAAGATTAAAGAGTCAGGGCATACACTAGAAGAGATAACAACTCACTATATAGATAGATATAGAGAGGATATGAGAGCTTTAGGAGTGAGAGATGCAGATATTGAACCAAAAGCTACTGATTCACTTGAAGCTATAGAGTCTATGATTCAAACTCTAATAGATAGAGATATAGCCTATGTAGTGGAGTCTGGAGATGTCTATTTTGATGTCTCAAAAGATAGAGAGTATGGGATTATCTCTAAGATGGTAGGAGATGATAGAGATAACCAAAGCCGTGTAGAACACACCTATTTTAAACGCAATCCAAAAGATTTTGCACTCTGGAAACATTGTAGTAGAGAGAGTGATATATGTTTTGATACAGCCTTTTCAAAAGGTCGCCCAGGTTGGCATATAGAGTGTTCAGCTATGATAGAGAAACATTTTGTAGGAAATAGTGAGTATACTATTGATATTCATGGAGGAGGAGCAGATTTACTCTTTCCTCATCATGAAAATGAAGCCTCACAGAGTAGATGTGCCACAGGTCATGAGGTTGCAAAGTACTGGATGCATAATGGATTTGTCAATATTGATGGAGAGAAGATGTCAAAGAGTCTAGGCAATAGTTTTTTTGTAAAAGATGCACTAAAAGTATATGATGGAGAGATTTTACGAAACTACCTCATCTCTATACACTATAGAAATGATTTCAACTTTAATGAAGAGGATTTACTCAACTCAAAAAAACGTCTCGATAGACTATACAGACTTAAAAAGAGAGTAACTCCAACTAAAGCCTCTAAACCAAATAGAGCTTTTTACAAAGCAATAATGAGTGCTATGAGTGATGATTTAAATATATCAGTAGCATTAGCCACTATTGATGAGATGATAAGCTATACAAATGATAAGCTTGATGAAAATCCAAAAGATAAAGGGCTAAAAAAGGAGACTCTAGCCAATATTGAGTTTATTGATGAGCTTTTAGGTATCGGAGGCAAAGAGCCATTTGCCTATTTTCAGATAGGAGTTGATAGCGATACAAAAGCTAAAATAGAGTCTCTTATTGCAAAAAGAGATAGTGCAAAAGTAGATAGAGACTATAAAAAAGCTGATGCGATAAGAGAGGAGATTCTAGCAATGGGAATTGCTATCATGGATACATCAGAGGGTACAATTTGGGAGAAGCTCTAAGAGCTAAAACCCAACGGCATCAATTCGTCCCTTGTAACATGTTCTATTAGGACGTTCACCTTTTTTGAAAAGTTCAGATAGATTTTTACCCTCATTCCCTAAATGTAACCATAATTCTGTAACTAATCCTCGTTGACAATTCATGGTTACATGTCTACCTGTACCAGCTCCAAACTCTTTGTCAAACACTTTTCTAATATCTTCTAAACGTACTGTTTTCCCAATATTTTGCTTAAAAAACTGCCCAACTTTTGAACTATTTATCTGCTTTAAGAGATTAATCGCATCAGAGTAGTAATCATTAGCATTTGTACCATAACATGTACCATGTTTTACCCACTCATGTCTATGTAGATTTGAGCTATACCCTGGCATAACTTTGGATAATTCACTTCGTACTTCTGCTGTCAAGTTAACTCTATTAAGTCTATTCCACTGTTTATTTTTATCCATACCAACCTGCTTTTTATCTACATTACAGTATTGATTGTTTCTAGGTTGAGGCCAAAGCCCATGAAGTACAAACTCAAATGCACCAAAATCTTTGGAGGTCATATTTTTGCACTCCTTTTTATATTGATGAGTCTGACAAAAAGCATTTTGCCATGAAAGAGCCAGTAGATTCTGTTTGGAAGTAGATTTATGAATCTCTTTAACTGTTCCTCTATTTTTGATAGAAGTCAATATAGATGATAGATTTGAACTCTTTTTCTCTTCTGACTTTGCATTACCAAAACAACTCTTATCTACCCAACGTTGAGCAACTCTCTCTCCATCAATAAGAGTTAATATCTGCCCCTTGTTCTCTTGTAAAATTCGATACTTTTTACCTACTGTTAATGAGACATTATTACTATTTGAAGTGTGCTTCATATTATTAAATGCTTCACAAGCTTTAGTAGCCTCTTCATATCGTTTATCTTTTGCCATTGCACTAAGTGGAAGTAGTGCTATAAGTGTTGACACTATTAGTTTATTCATTTTTAACCTTTAATTTTTTGGTATTATAACAGAAGTAACTAAACTATAATATCTATATTTGAGATATTATTACAATAATTTATAACTAATTATAACTAATATATACTCCAATATAATAAAAATAAACTTAATTTACAAATTATATTATATAAGCAAGATAATTATATATTTTTGACACTTTTTGAGATAAAAAATTGGTTATAATATTTTTAATTAATAAAATGGAGAGGAAAAATGAAAACATCAACAAAATTAACCCTAAGCCTAGCAACTATCTTAACTTTAGGAAGTAGAGCTGTTCAAGCTGAGAATTTAATTCAAAACGGAAGTTTTGAAGACTATAGCATTAGTAAGAATCATGGCGTATGGAAAGAGGTTACTTTTAACCATTGGATTGGAGCAGGAGAGAGTTGGAATGCTGGTATTGGAAAAAAAGCAACCAATGGCGTTCATAAGATAGAACTTGACGTTGGGCGTGAAGTGAATGAACTTTCTCAGATTGTTACAACAGTTGAGGGAACAAAGTATAAACTCTCTTTAGATGCTTATGCAAGAAGAAATCGTACTTCTGATTTTCAAGTCTTGGTGGATGATGAAGTGGTCGCAACTTTTAATCCTAATCGTAAATGGTCTGAATACAATGTGTACTTTACAGGAACAGGGTCAGAGCAAGTTATTTCACTTAAAGAGTTAGACGCTCAAAGTAATGGTTTAGGAACGATTATAGATAATGTTCGTCTTGAAGCGTCAAATGAAATGATTAAAAATGGAAGTTTTGAACATTTTACAGTTAATAGAAATCATGGACGATGGAAAGAAGTTACTTTTGATGCTTGGGAAGGTAAAGGTGAAGCTTGGAAAAAAGGTCTTGGTAAAGACGCTACCAATGGAGCCTATAAGATAGAGCTTGATGTTGGTCGTGAAATGAATGTACTTTCTCAAACAGTAAGTACAGAAAATCGTGTGGAATATGAGCTAAGTTTAGATGCTTATGCACGAGTAGCAAACTCTTCTGACTTTGAGATTTGGGTAGATGATGTTAAAGTAAAAAGTATCACTCCTAGCAAGAAATGGGCAAAATATGTTGTTAAATTTTTTGGTAATGGTACGGCTCAAAAAATTTCTCTTAGAGAAGTTAATTCTCAAAGTAATGGTTTAGGAACCGTTATTGATAACGTAAGTTTAAAACCAACAGGTAAGTTTGACAATCGTCCACCACTTATTGAAGGTGTGGCTAAAAAGAGTGTTTCAGCGTACAATTTATTTGTCTTTACCCCAAATACTTCAGATGTTGATGGAGATACTTTAACGTTTAGCATTGAAAATAAACCTGAATGGGCAGAGTTTAACACTACAACAGGAACACTTAGTGGAGTACCAACAGCCGTTGGAATAAACTCAAATATTAAGATTAGCGTGACCGATGGAAAACTCTCTACGGCTCTTGCTCCTTTTTCGCTTGAAGTTACAGAACCTATAGATATAGCTCAACGATTTGCTAAGGCAACCCAACCTCCTAAAGATGGATACTATTGGTATAGTTCTCCTGACAAGATGATAGATGGAGATGATAGCACTTTTAATCATACCGAGGGTGTTGCTACTAAAAATTGGGTGCAACTAGAGCTTCCAAATCCTACTAAAATCCATAAAATCATGGTTCAAAGTCGTGTGACTGCTGCCTATAGATTAAATGGAGCAAAAGTTTATATTTCAGATACGCCTTACAATGGTAAATTAGATGAGCGTCAAAGTGTTGGAACACTTTTAGGAAATGCTAAAAAACAATATATTGAGTTGAGTAAACCTATTTCTGGAACTTATTTAATTATTAAAGGTAAAAATGCACAAAATCTACATATTGCTACACTTGAAGTTTATGGAGAAATGCCAAATGCACCTAAATTCACAAAAAATGATTATAATATAACTACTAGTAGATGGATGAATAAAATTGAAGCTATCACTAATGTCAAAGCAATAGATTATCAAGGTGATGCAATACATTACTCTATAGAAAATAATGTTCCATTTAAGATTGATGATAATGGAGATATTCGTGTAACGGGTACACTACCTAATGATTCATATAGCTTGAATGTTATTGCAACAGATGGTATCTTCTCAACAACTCAAAATATAACTATCAATATTGATAACAAAACAACCGTAGATAAGATTACAAGAAGCAATTCAAGAACTCCAAAGCTTAGTGGACTGTTACCCAATAACTATAATAAAGGAGATGAAGTAACGATTACTGTAAATGGAGTCTCTTATAATGCAACTGTTACTGATGATATGAAATGGAACATTACTATAGATTCTCCTCTACCTACAGGAAAATATGATGTTCAACTAACTATTAATGGTAACAAAGCAATTGTATATGAAGAGTACTTTGAAATTTATAACTCAATGATGCAAAAATCAACACAATCCTTATCTATGACAACAATTGATAATATAGATGTCAATATTCTCTCTCATACTGAAAAACCATTGAAAAAAGATGAAGCTATTAGAGGTAGTAGTGTTTGGTTGAAATCAGAAAATGGCAAATTAATATTGGAAAATAAATCCTATAGAGAGATTAAATCACTTCTTGGAGAGTACACAGATGAAAATGGAAAAAATGTTTTGGTCAAATTGAATTTTAACCAAGATATTTTACCATATAGTACTAATATACTAAATAATTTTAAAAATGCTACAAATATACATATTGTACATACAGCAGGACATTTTGATATGAAGCTCTCATTTGGTGGTAAAGATTGTAATGCAGATACTCCAACTGATAAAACTATTTATTGTACACCAACTACAAGAAATGATGAGGTTTATTCTGAATATTCAGCACAAAATAATACCGATTTATCTGAGCAACAAGTTTATTCTATTGCTATGGCAACATTCAATCATCTCTATAATAGTGTCAATGGATTGAAGACAATGAATGCTTGGGTAAAAGGAGAAAAATATAAAGGTTTAGATTTCTCTCCAGATACTTATCAATCCTCAAAAGGATATATGGAATTTGTAGAAGATAGAGATGCCTATCTATATGAACACTATTTTAAAGTAACAATGCCAAATAACCATATTAAATACTCTGCAATGAGATATAAATATGCAGCTGAAGGAATGGGTGGTGGACGTTCTGGAAATATTTTAGGAACTAATAATGGTGGTTCGTTTGCTTCAATTTGGGAAGGTTCTATACGATATACAAATAATCGTGCCTACACCTATGATACAGCTCATCATGAAGGAATGCACGCAATAGGTTTCAATCATGCTTCAGGAATGACATATGGTTGGTCTCATGCAATAGAAAATATTGTAAAGAAATTTTATACAGTAGGAGAAAATCCTATAGTTAATGTACCTAAATACGTATTTCAAACAAAAGTTATAAGTAAAAACCAAATACAATTAACGGTATATAAGACATCAGATGCAACAGAAGATGAATTAAACTTTGAAATTCTTTCGGGAACAGCTGTGATGAATGGTGACTATAGTATTGAGTCAAGTGATAATGATGAAGCGAATCAAGTGACGTTGACAATGAACAATGACTTGTTTACCCGTTTCTTCATTCGCGTATACGGAGCAGATAGTGATGAGCTTATGTCCAAGATGATTACTCCTAGCGACATGATTCAGACTTATATTGCCACGGATACGAACACAAGTAAGGAGTATCATGCTATCTCTCATGCAAATTGGAAAAAAGGGGCAAAAGCACTTAATTTACCAGTAAAAACTAATGAGTCTGTGCCTATGTGTAAACTCTTTTTGGGAACAGATGCAAATATTGCGTATCAAGTTGATGCTGATAGATTAAACGATAATTATAGAGCTGAGATTGATGGGGCTAATTGGTTAGAATCTAAAAACCTTATGGGGCGTGTTAAAACATGGTATCAATACAAAAACTATAACTATAGTGATGGTAGTTATACTAAAACAAGAAATTATTATAATGCAGTTGTTAATGATGATACACTTGGGATTCTTTGTGTTAAGCCTATTAAATAGAAACGATGTAAACTACCTCTTAGGTGAACTACTGTTCAGATATTAAGAGGCTTTGACGGTAGTCCATACCTTAACGGCGAGGGTTTACGGAACTAGATGCTAAATAAAACATATTCTACTCTAGAATTAGCTATAATTCCCAAAAACAGGATTGAAAGATGAAAAAACTCCTACTGATTCTAGTTATCACGACTCCCTTACTCTTTTCTGATACAACTTATGAAGATTATGAGCCTCAAAGCTTTTTTAGTGCTAAAGATGTAAATGCATTCTTTGATAGTAAAGATGGGGAACTACTCAAAAAGATATTTGTCAATGGTAAAGAGTATCTTATGGAGCAAGATGGAGATTTGTTTGATGAAGATGTAGCTACTATTGATGATGAGGTATTTGGGGCAAAGAGTGGAGATAAGTTCTCTTTTGGAAAATCTAAACGGCTTCTTGCTACAAAGGTATACATACATCATCAAAAAGCGTTCTACTCTAATTGTGACTATAAAGTTGTAGAAAAAAAGCTTATACCTCTACCTGAGACATGTGGATTTCATTATCGTAAAAATAAAAATCGTTCAGAGCGTATTGAGTGGGAGCATATTGTTCCTGCTTGGCACTTTGGGTATCAACTCCACTGTTGGCAAAATGGTGGAAGAATGACATGTAGAAATACAAATAAAAAGTTTAAACAGATGGAAGCTGATATGCACAATCTTGTTCCTGCGATTGGAGAGATAAATGGAGATAGAAGCAACTTTAAATATGGAATGATTTCAGGAGAGAAACGGCTATATGGTAAAGTGGATATGGAGATTTCATTCAAAGACAAAAGAGCAGAACCAAGAAAAGCTGTCTATGGAGAGATTGCTAGAACCTACTTTTATATGCGTGAACGTTATGGTATGAAGATTTCAAATCAACAAGAGAAGCTCTTTATCGCATGGAACAATTTAGACCCCGTAACACGTTGGGAGAAGAAGAGAAATGAACTTATTGCACAGATTCAAGGTAATGATAATCCTTATGTATCTCACTATAGAAAAATAGAACAACTAGGTAAAATACCTGAAGATAATAACAGCAATGAGATAACCCAAGAGAATAGTAATGGCTTTTCTCAAACAAAGAGTGAGATAGAAGATAAATATGGGCATATATTAAAATTAATCCCATCTCCATTTAGAGAGATTCTACTTGTATTAATTACTCTATTGGTTCTATATTTTAGAAATAAAAAGAGAAGATAGATGATATTTGAAGATATAAAATATATAGAAGAGATACCAGTAAATGAGCGATTAAACCATTTAGGAGAGTCTAAAAAAAGAAGATGCCCCCAAAAACGCTTTCGTTCAAATATGATGCTAAATCCTCTAAAACTTAAACATCTTAATAGAATTGATAATTTAGATGCTGATATGATTACTCTAAATTTAGAAGATGCGATTGCTCCAAGTAGAAAGAACGAGGCTCTATATAATATTGCTCTATT